>JACIXO010000143.1 GCA_014360385.1 Actinomycetota bacterium
CACTTTATATCTAGCCTGGAAAGATCTGTCATACCTATGTCTTTTATTGATATGTTAAGATTCATACTCACCACTCCATCAAATTACCACTCCCTCAAATTATAACAAACTTAGTTAAATTCTTTAAACACACCAAATCCTTTTACACTCCTTCCTTTCTAGCTTTCCTAGAATAGTTTTTGCAAAAACTTAAAAACTTATTTACTTAATGAACCCTAAATAAAACATAACCAAACTTTCAGTCAAGCAGAAAATTACGAGTCAGTTAATAAGATGAACCTTCACTAATACATAACCCATTATTACTCCTAAAAGTGCTTACTGCTTTTAATAATCTTAACTCGCTTTAACTATCTTAGCTTTAATGATAATGAGAAAATCTGTTTTAAGACAATCTGTTTAAATTGTAAGCACTGAAGGTTATAATATTGACCATATGAAGTTCATAATGTTCCCTAAAATAATATTAATATGCTAAATCTTATAACACTGATATCTTATCCTATTACGAATATATAAAAGCAATTTTTCAGGCTGTAATGTGGTCTTTAAGTAGGCAAGGTAATAAGCCTGATCTTAAAACTTTTGGAAAGAGAAAAAAAGGAAAAACTTATGATCCAGGAAAAGAAAAGTAGAAAAATTACATTCGACTACTGGAAGCACTTATATGCTCACAGAACCAACAATATGCTTTCTTCAGAGATAAGAGATCTTCTCTCCCTATCAGCAAGACCTGACATTATTTCTTTTGCAGGCGGCCTTCCTGAGGTTAGGGCCCTTAATTACCAAAAGCTGGAAAGATACATAAAAAGGGCTGTAAAAATAGATGGCGATGTAAGTTTGCAATATGGAACCTCAGAAGGCTATTATCCCCTTAAAACCAAACTTGTAGAAGTTATGAAAATGGAAGGAATTGAGGTAAATGAGGAAGACATGATAATCACCACAGGTGGCCAGCAAGCCATAGACCTTCTGGCCAAAATCTTCCTTAATCCTGGAGATGTAATAATTGTAGAAGCTCCAAGCTATACAGGCGCTCTTAATTCATTCAAATCATATGAACCTGAAATTGTAAGTATACCTGTAGATAAAGATGGGATAAAAACACAACAATTAGAAGATGTACTGGAGGAGCTTTATAAGAAAAATACCCAGGTTAAGTTCATTTACATCGTTACCAATTTCTCTAACCCTTCAGGTGTTACTACAAGTCTGGAGAGAAGAAGAAAGCTTCTGGATCTAGCTAAGAAATATAACACTGTAATAATAGAAGATAACCCTTATGGAATGCTAAGATTTGAGGGCAAATCTATCCCCAGCCTAAAGGAACTTGACCTAAAAAGAAATGACCAAATCGTTATATACATAAGTACCCTTTCTAAAATTTTTGCTCCTGGCCTAAGAATTGGATGGATAGTTGCCCCACATCCAATACTTGAAAAAATAAACATTGCAATACAATCAGCTGATCTTTGTACAAGTTCTCTAACTCAACGAATCGCATATGAGTATTTCTCAGATCCAACATGGAAAGAAAACATAGAAAAATTTATAAGAATTTACAGAGAAAGACGAGACACCATGCTGAAAGCCCTTGAAGAAAGTTTTCCAGAGGAAGCAACCTGGTCTAAACCTGAAGGCGGCTTTTTTATATGGCTTAAACTGCCAGAATATCTGAACACTAAAGAAATACTCGCAGACGCAGTTACCAACAAAGTGGCATATGTTCCTGGAACCGGCTTTTATGTAGATGGCAGGGGTAAGAATGAAGCAAGACTTTCATTTTCCACAGAAGGTCCAGAAAGAATAGAAAGGGGAATTAATATTCTTGCAAAGGTAATCAAGGACAAAATGAGCTTGTATAAAAAGTTTCTATAAAAATTCATAAAAATAGAAAAAATTTTCTGAGGAGTAGCTATGATAAAAACGAAATCAATAAATACAAAAAAAACCATAGCAGTACTTATGGGTGGAAGGTCCCTTGAAAGAGAAGTTTCATTAAAGAGCGGGCAGAGAGTCTCAAATGCCTTAAAAAAATTGGGGTACAATGTTATAAAATTAGACGTAGATGAATCGCTAATCGAAAACCTTACCTCTACCAAAATAGATTTAGCTTACATTGCTCTCCATGGCAAGGACGGAGAAGATGGAACAATTCAGGAAATTTTAGAGGTTCTTAATATACCTTACACTGGCCCAGGAGTTTACTCTAATATCTTAAGCTTTGACAAAATAATTTCAAAACAGATCTTTAAGAAAAGTGGCATCCCAACTCCTCCATACTATTTTTTAAACGAAAGTTCCTTTAGAGAACTCGGAGTATCAAAGCTCCTTCCTCTCATAATAGAAAAGTTGAAACTCCCATTAGTAGTAAAACCATCTGCACAGGGTTCAGCTCTTGGTATCAAAATTGTATATAAAAAAGAAGAGCTTGCAGACGCTATAATCTCTGCACTTGGCTATAGTAAAAAGGTAATAATAGAGAAATTTATCGAAGGAACTGAACTTGCAGTCAGTATTATTGGAAAAGAAAAACCTGAGGTTTTACCTATTGTCGAAATAGTTCCTAAAAAAGCCTTTTTTGACTTTGAATCCAGGTACTCCACTGGCAAGACAGAGTACTATATCCCGGCAAGGATTTCTAAAGAAGCTTCTGAAAAAGTAAAAGCTACTGCACTTGAAGTTCACCACGCACTAAAGTGTGAGAAACTTTCCAGGGTTGATATAATCCTGGATAAAGAAAAGGAAATACCCTATGTATTGGAGCTAAATACCTCACCCGGGATGACAGATACAAGCTTGCTTCCTCTGGCAGCTGAGAGTGCAGGGATATCATTCGAAGAGCTGGTAGATAGAATTGTAAAAATGACTCTGGAAGAAATTTGAAACGACGACTTCGGGGCTTTGACATTAAGGCTTTGACATTAAAATCTAGTTTTGTTAGTATTTTTCACTGCTAACTAGCAAATACCTCTCTTATTGTCAACAATTAAAAAAAGTAAAAAGAGGAAGATATAATAGAGAAAATAAAAGAAGAGAAAATAAAAAAGAGAGTAGAGTAATAATAGAATAGAAGAAATAGAAGAGAATAGAGTAGAGCTTAATATAAGAAGCAAAATAGAAAAAATTAAAAAACAGAAGGGAAAAAATGTTTTCGCTAAGTGTCCCTGTAGCTCAGCTGGATAGAGCAAAGGATTCCTAATCCTTGTGTCGGCAGTTCGAATCTGCCCAGGGACACCAGAGCTTATTTATTATAATCATTATTTTCCTTATGTTCATTAACCAATCTAAAATATAGTTTATTTTTATAGTTCGAAGTTTGTTATCTTCTATATACACTTCACCTGGAAAAGATTAAGTAAAATTTTTTCTGTAATTTGACAAGAGTGTCCATCACTCTCCAAAATATTATGTTATCTAACAAACAAAATAGAAAGGACAAGTGATGGACAACAATAAGAGTAATGCTAAAGACAAAATGTTTCAAGATGCCGAATTGCTTCACTAAAAAAGTATCTGATATAGTATCGTTGCTTCATCTAAAAAGTATCTTAAAAATAATTGGTAATTATAAAAGTTATGCCACTAAATTAAAGATATATTACAAAGATATTTAGCAATAATATTAAATAAAGGCTTATTTCTGTTATTATACCTAAATTCCATTTCTTTTAAATAAAAAGGAAATTTTTCTAAAAGATATGCCATGAAACTTAATAATTCTTTCTTTTGCATAGCTTTAAAAAGCCTATAAAGACTATTTATGTAGACTTTTCCTCTTACAGAAATACTTCCCTATAAGTCTATCTTTATATGCGTATACCCACAAAACAAAAAGGAATCATAGCTTTATAAATTTATCAGTATAAACAATGAAGCCTCTTCTTACTGTTTTTTTAAGTGTAGGAAAGTATCTCTTTAAGCAAGTAACATTTTTAAGTACTTCAACTTTGACAATCCCTTTTCTTTTCAAGAATACCAAATACATAAATTTTATTTCTAGATCCCCTTTTTCTTTTGCCTTTTTGTCTTATCTTATAAGGCAATTAGAAAAGAGCTATATAAGTTCCCCATATATATTATTTTTAGCTATATTTGGTTATTTTTATATTATTTAGCTGTATTAATTTGATACATTACCTATATCAATTTGATACACTTTTTAAGGAAACTGAAGAGAAAAGATATCCAGAGCCTTTAAGTGACCTTATAGCCTCCTTTATAGTTGCCTATCTGACCACTTTTAGGATACCCTGAAAAATGCATTTTAAGGTCATTTTTAGGCCATTAGAGCAGAGAAAATACATGGAGTATTTTTATATTTTTTGCCTTTTCCTAACTCCTATACGCTATATACTGCCTATAAAGGATAGGATTTAA
>JACIXO010000144.1 GCA_014360385.1 Actinomycetota bacterium
TATGGGAAGAGAGTATATCTGGATTAGCAAAAGCAAAAGGATACGGGAAAGAAAGAAGAAAGAAAATATTTTTTCTGGTTGAACAAGTTTAACTCCTGAATATAATATAAAAAGGCAGGAAACAAATAGTGCAAAAGCAAAATTATAGGGTAATTATAAAAAGGAAGAAATTATAAAAAAGAAGAAAAGGAGAAAGAAGTTTTAATTTCGATTCTTTATAAATCCTGGAGCATCAGGAGGTAGGTAAAATGGTCAAGTTTAAGTGTCTTATGGACATCATCGAGGCGCGAAGGAGTATAAGGTCTTATAAATCCCAGAGTATTGAAGATGATAAACTAGAATACATATTAGAGGCTTTCAGAAAAGCCCCATCAGCCAAGAACCTTCAGCCCTGGAAGCTAATTGTTGTCAAAAATAAGAAGAGAATAAATGACCTTGCTATAGCTTGTAATAACCAGACTTTTATAGCGGAAGCTCCTGTAGTCATTGTGGCCTGTGCAAAAGAGGATGAGGCTTATGGAACTATGGGAGGCTATATGAGTAGTTATCCAGTAGATATAGCTATAGCTCTTGAACACCTTATACTTGCTGCTACCGAGCAAGGCCTTGGAACCTGCTGGATTGGTGCTTTCAAGGAAAAACTTGTAAAAGATTTGCTAAATGTTCCTGAAAATGTGAGGGTTGTTGCAATTACTCCGGTTGGTTATCCCGCAGAAGAGGGAAGAGAAAGAGGTAGAAAACCACTCTCTGAAATTGTCTGTTATGAAGAGTATTGTGAATGAGACGAAGAGTATTATGATTTAGAAATCTTTATGGAAATAATAGTAACACATATCAGCTCTGACTTTGATTCCTTTTCCGGGATGGTTGCAGCAAAAAAAATATATCCTGATGCTCATATTATTTTACCCACAGCTATTAATGAAAATGTAAGACGATTTATCAGCTTTTATGAGGATGAACTCCCTTTGCTTGAGGATCAAGCTGATGTTGACTTCAACGATGTAAAGAGAATAATCGTTATAGATACAAGGATTGCTTCAAGGCTTGGCAAAGCAGAAGTTTCACTTAAAAACAGAGATGTGGAAATCATAGTCTTTGACCACCATCCCAGATCTCAATATGATCTTAAGCCAACCCTCGAGTATTCAATGCAGGTTGGCGCAACTACCACCATCCTGGCAGGCATAATAAAGAGGAAAAAAATTGATATATCTCCCTTAGAAGCGACTCTGTTTGCTCTGGGAATCTATGAAGATACAGGTTCTTTTACTTATCCAGGTACATCATATAGAGATCTGGAAGCAGCTTCATATCTGTTCAGGAAAGGGGCAGATATAACCACTATATCAAGGTTTCTTAATCTTGCTCTTACCCAGACTCAGCATGGACTTCTGGAGAAATTAATAATGAATTCCAGAAAAATAAAAATTAATGAGAAGTCAATTTTAATTTCGTGGGCGAAAGTACAAAATTATGTTGAAGGACTTTCGGTTCTGGCACGAAAATTATCCCAGATAGAAGATATCAGTGTAGTTTTCTGCTGGGTTAAGATGAAGGACAAAATCTATGTTGTTTCCAGGAGTGATGATAAAGATGTAGATGTTTCAAGGATTCTTGACTGTATTGGTGGAGGAGGACATCCCCAGGCAGCATCTGCCATTGTTAGAGACCTTGAATTTGAGGAGATTGAAAGAAGGATAATACAATCATTGACTAAGAATATTAAGAAACCTGTTCTGGCAAGAGATATAATGTCTTATCCAGTAAAAGTTATTAATGAAAATGAGAGCATACTGAGAGCAGATGGGATTCTTAAAAAGTATGGCCATTCAGGCATACCTATTGTGGATTCAGACAGTAATCTTGCTGGTATAATTACCAGAAAAGACATAGATAAGGCAATGAGCCATGGCCTTTCTCATGCTCCGGTTAAGGGGTTTAAGTCTCATGGAGTTATATCAGCAAGCCCTAATACTTCTGTAGAAGAGATTCAGGAAATGATGATGGAGAACAACGTAGGAAGAATCCCTGTAGTAAGCAGGGGAGAAATTGTTGGAATTATTACAAGGAAAGATGTCTTAAGGTTTCTACATGACAGGAATTATTCGGAGAATAAAAGCTGGCTAGCGATGAAGGATGACATATTTAAAGAGAATTACTTTAGTGTTGACGTAAAGGAGAGAATACTGACACTTTTCCCTGCAGAGATTCAGGGCATACTTAAAAAAGCAGCTCTGCTGGGAAAAAGGCTCGGGTATAATGTTTATCTTGTGGGTGGGGTAGTAAGAGACATATTGTTGAATGTACCAAATCTGGATGTAGATATAGTGGTTGAAGGAGATGGAATAAAATTTGCGAATGAACTTTCAAAGGAGTGTAAATGCAAAATTGAAAGTCATTATAAGTTTGGAACTGCTGTTTTAATCCTGGAAAGTGGTCAGCATGTAGATATAGCAACTGCTAGGAAGGAATACTATGAAAAACCAGCAGCACTTCCCTGTGTTGAGGTAAGCAGTATAAAAGAAGATCTTTCAAGAAGGGATTTTACTATTAACGCTATGGCAGTATCACTCAACGAATATGATTTTGGAGAGATACTCGATTTCTTTGGAGGAAGGAAAGATTTAAGAGACAAAAAGGTGAAAGTTTTACACAAAATGAGCTTTGTAGAAGATCCAACCAGGATTTTCAGGGCAGTTAGATTTGAGCAGAGATTGGGTTTTAAAATGGATGAACTAACTGAAAAGCTTGCAAGATCAGCAATAGAAATGGATATAGTTTGTAAGCTCACAGGGGTTAGAATAAGAGATGAATTAATATCCATCTTTGGTGAGGAAAAGCCCTGGAAAGCGATTAAGCGACTGTACGAACTTGGCGCGTTAAGAAAAATAGGACTGGATGTGGAAGTTAACCAGCGCTTTGTTGAGAGTATTAAGAAAACATTGAGATTTTACGATAAATTTTATTATTTCTATAGAGATAAAGTAGAGAAATGGAGGCTTATATTTATTCTTCTTATAAAAGAGAGCAGCCTTGTTGGAGATGGCAGTTTAAGTTGTGGTGGAAATAGTAGTTTACGGGGGGTAGAGAAGTGGTGCTCCACAATGAAAGTTAAGAAGAAGGATACTCGGGTGATATTAACCTCTCTGGAGAAATGGGAGCAGGCTAGAGAAAATCTAAAACTTGTAGTTAGCCCTAATTCATTGTTGTATGAGATTGTAAGTGAGATTCCATATGAACTTCAGATAATTGCTTGCGGGTGGGGGAAGAATTATCTTAAAAACATTGAAAGGTTTATAGGCATATCAGGAATAGAACTCAGTATAACAGGGGACACTCTTATACAAATGGGTTATAAGCCTTCTGAGAGTTTCAAGCATGTTCTGGATGAGTTATTCAAGATGAAGCTTGATGGAAAAATAGATGGAGAAAATGAGGAAATTGCTTATGCCAGGAAACTTATGGAGCAATAAATCTGTCACTATGAACTGGCTATTGTATATTGTCTTAGATTATAATAAACTTAGACATTAATTTGAAAAATGAATCTATTTGAATGAAAAAATTTATCGTTAATTGATAGAATAACTAACCTTAAGAAAAGAAAAGGGGTTTTGAGATTAATGAGTAACAATAGCAAAAATAGAAAAGTACTCCTTGTTTACCCAAGACATCCTGAAACTTTCTGGAGCTTTACTCACATTTTGAGGATCCTGGGTAAAAAAGCAGCCTTTCCTCCACTTGGACTTCTTACAGTTGCCAGTATGCTTCCTGACAACTGGGAGAAAAAATTAATTGACATGAATTGTGACGATTTGAGGGACCAGGATATAAAGTGGGCTGATTTAGTGTTTATAAGTGCAATGATTGTTCAGAAAAAATCAGCTCAAGAGGTAATATCAAAGGTCAAGAAAATAGGAAAACCCATAGTAGCTGGTGGTCCTCTTTTCACTACAGGATGGGAAGAGTTTCCGGAAGTAGATCATATTGTTCTTGGGGAAGCTGAAGCAATTTTACCCAAGTTTTTAAGTGATATTGAAAATGGGCTGACAGAAAGGATTTATTCCAGTAAAGAATTTCCAGATATTCGCAAAACACCTGTTCCTGACTGGAGTCTTATTGATTTAAAAAAATACAATTCCATGTGTATCCAGTCTTCGAGAGGCTGCCCTTTTGACTGTGAGTTTTGTGATGTTGTTAGATTAAATGGGAGAAACCCAAGAGTTAAGTCAGGGGGTCAGATTATAAGCGAGCTTGAGTCCTTGTACAAGGCAGGCTGGCGTGGTGGTGTATTTTTTGTTGATGATAATTTTATCGGGAATAGA
>JACIXO010000145.1 GCA_014360385.1 Actinomycetota bacterium
TTCTTTTATTTTAATAGCACTTTCCTTCTTTTTTTGCCAGCTTTAACCAATATTATATAGTCACAAATAGAGCTGAGCCCACTTCCGAAAAGACCAGCAGCATCCACTACAATGTAACTTTTATCCCTGTTTCTTTTTATAATATCTTCGATTTCGGACTTAACTAGGGGAAACATAATCTCATTTAATTTTTTAAGCCTTCTTTTATCTGAAAAGACCAATCTAGCCAAAAAAGGATAGTCTATTTCCTTGTCTGACTTAAAAACACTGTTACCAAAAACTTTCCTTAGTTCGTCAAGCACAGCTTGATTTTTTCCATAAATATCCTTAGCCACCCTGTCAGCATCAACAACAAGAGTATTATCTCTAAGAGACTCTATGAAACGAGAAACTGTGCTTTTGCCAGAAGCCATTTTTCCCGTAACACCAAGTATTTTTATCTCCTTTTCCCCCTTTACCTTCTACCAGCATCATAAAGAGCCTTTAACAAAATTTTAAGGAAATAAAATCACACCCTCATTCGTATTGTCTTCATTTCTTTAAAAAGAGGTAAAATTTAGCAAAATCTACTAACACAAGCACATATTTCACCATATATTATTTAACTATATATATTATATAAAATAGAGTTGAAAATATAATACACTGTATAATACACTGCCTTATTAACTAACTCGGCTTCTCATAAGCATAGATTAGATTTTAGATTTTAGATTTTAGATTTTATTGATACTGGATTTCAATGCTATGATGAAAGAAACATGGTACTACAATAAGGATGGAACACGTTACCAGAGGAACACAGGAGTTCAACCAAGTTTAGTCCAAATAATCAAGTTTAGTCCAAATAATCAGTTTATAGTCCAGATCGGTTCGCTAAACGGAGATCTTAATCTCTACAAAAGAGTAAAATTCCAGCACTATGGTCCCGACACATGGTGCCACACATAGTGCCATAATATTAACGTTACTATTGTAACTATGATTAATGCCTTGCAATATTAATGCCTTGCAATCAACAAGAGAATATTTGCTAAAAAGATTTGGGGTAGATTAGCAGGTCTCACCTTTTATCTACACCTCTTATTTTTTAAGAAACCAATCCTTCTTGGGTATTATTAGTTATTATAGATTGGCTTCGTCCTTCATTTCTTTCAGCAGCTTCTTGATAGTCTCTCTTTTTTCCTCAGGGCTTAACTCACCTATTTCTTTTTCCAAATCCTTTTCGAGATCAAATTCTTCCCTGGGTTCTACATCTTCTTTGGTGCTCTTGGCCTCATAGGCTTCTTTTAATCCTTCGGCTACTTTCTCAGTTTTGCCCCCTTTTGAATCGAGATTTTCCTTTTTCCCGTCAGCCTCCGGACCGGGGCTCTTTTCTTCTATGCTAACTTCTTCCGTCACAGGATTTTTGACCTGCTTTATACTGAAAGCCATTCTTCTTCTATCATAATCTATATCAATTATTCTTACGAGAACCTCATCGCCTATCTTAGCTACATCACTCGGTCTTCTAACAGGTGTATCACTTAACTCTGAGATATGAACCAACCCCTCAAGGCCTTCTTCAATCTGAGCAAATAAACCGAATTTAACAATTCTTGTTACCTTGCCTGCAACAACATCACCTTTATTATATTTCTTGATTTTTTCTATCCATGGGTCCTTCTGAGTCTGCTTTAAACCAAGAGATAGTCTCTGCTTTTCGTAATCAATGTCCAGTATTTCAACATTTACCTCCTGATTCACCTGGACTACTTCCGAGGGGTGCTTTATGTGATTCCAGGAAAGTTCAGAAATATGTATAAGCCCATCAACACCATCAACATCAACAAAGGCTCCAAAGTCTGCAATGCTTGTTATGACTCCCTTTCTTATTTGCCCCACTTCTATACTCTCTAAAACTCGTTTCTTATGTTCTTTTCTTTCTTCTTCTATTATTGCCTTTCTTGATAGAACCACATTATTTCTACTCCTGTTAACTTCCACAATCTTGCATACCACATTTTCACCTATATAAGATGCAAGATCACGAGTTTTCTTGACATCTACAAGAGAGGCAGGTAAAAATCCTCTAAGTCCAATATCGACAATCAATCCACCTTTAACACATTCTATGACCTCACCTTCTACAGTCTCTCCATTCTCATAGACCTTTTCTATCCTGTCAAAGCTTCTTTCTATCTCTGCTCTTTTCTTAGAAAGTAATAGTCTTCCATCCTGGTCTTCTTTTTGAAGAACCATTATCTCAATTACCTGACCCACTTCCACAATATCTTCAGGTTTGACATTGTTTCTTACAGAAAGTTCATTTAGAGGTATTACACCTTCCGATTTGTACCCTATGTCTATCAATACCTCATCTTTGTCAATCTTTACCACTCTGCCTTTAAGGATATCACCTTCCCTAAAACTTATTAAAGTCACATCATAATTTGGGATGAGCTCTCCATTTTCACCCTGAATCATGCAGTTCTCATCAGTAACTCTGCCAGTAGAATCTTCAAAGAAACTCTCGCCCATCATAGCTTATAACAACCACCTTCCTTTTTTAATTAAGTGAAAAGAATAGCATGCTCATAAAATTTAATCAATATTATAAGAAAATTTTTCGAAACATAAAATTCTTTAAAAATCAATTTTAAATATACCAGTTTTTACCGGTTTTGATATCAACTTTTAATTTTACCTTAAGTTTTATGCAGTCCTCCATGGATTTTTTTACTATTTTTCTTACTTCTTCAACATCTTTCTCCTTCAGCTCAAGCACAAGTTCATCATGAACATGTAGTATTATATTACAATCTATGCTTTTAGATTTCAAACTGTCAAAAAGTAGAACTGTTGCAAGTTTCATTATATCTGCTGCACTTCCCTGAATTGGAGTATTCACAGCCAATCTTTCACCCAGGCTTCTCAGTCTTGTATTACTGCTGCCAAGTTCAGGTATATATCTTTTTCTTCCAAAGAGAGTGGTCGTGTAACCTCTTTTATAAGCAAGCTCAATTAAATAATCAATATATTTCTTAACTTTAGGATACCTCTCAAAATACGTCTTTATATATTCTTTTGCCTCATCCTCAGAGATAGAGAGTCTGTTGCCAAGTCCATACTCTGTCATCCCATATATAATGCCAAAGTTTATGGCTTTTGCCTTCCTTCTCAAGTTTTCATCAACTTCTTCATACCTTACTCCAAAAATCTCTGAAGCTGTTCGAGTATGAATATCCTCATCTTTGTTAAATGCCTCTATTAAACTGGTATCCTCGGATAAGTGAGCTAAAACTCTCAGTTCAATCTGGGAATAATCTGCAGACATGAGTAAATTATACCCATCTCCAGGAATAAAAGCCTTTCTTATTTCTCTACCAAGTTCAGTCCTTATCGGGATATTCTGTAAATTTGGCTTAATGCTACTTATCCTTCCAGTGGAAGTTCCTAGCTGGTTATAAGTGGTATGAATTCTTTTGTCTTCTGGATCAATTAAGCCTGGTAAGACATCAATGTAGGTATTTTTGAGCTTAACTTTCTCTCTGTAGTCCAGAATTTTCTCTACAACTGGATGTTTATCAAATATAGATGTAAGAGTGCCAGCATCTGTAGAAAGTCCTTTTTTAGTCTTTTTCGTAACTGGTAAACCGAGCTTCCCGTAAAGGATATTTGAAAGTTGTTGAGGAGAGTTTATATTAAATCTTTGATTGCACAAATTGTAAATTTCTTCTTCTAACTTCTTTATGTTGATTTCGTACTCATGAATAAGACTATTAAGATAGGCTAAATCAACGCTGACACCCTTAAATTCCATTTCAGCCAGCACTCTTATAAGTGGCCCTTCTATATCGAAGTACAATTTACTAAGGCCTTCTTTCTCCAAACTCTCCAGTAGTTTATTTTCAATCTCTCCATACAACCCAATAAGACAGGCAAGAAAATAAAGCTTTCTCTCACCCAGGTTTTTCTCCAGACTTGTTTCTATGGATTCTAGACTCACACCGGTATAGCTCTTTACCACCTCTTCAAAATTTACATCAGTAGAGGATGGATTTAAAAGAAGATGAATTATTTTATAATCTATTACTCTTCCACTTAAATTTATGTTATAAGTCCTTAAGAATTTATAAATATTCTTAAAGTCAAAACCTGACTTTGTGATGCTTCTATCTTCTACAATCTGTTTAATTCTTTCTTTAACCCCCGATTTTAAAAGAACACTTTCATCAATATAGTACACATCCAGAAAACCACTGGAACCATCGTCCGAAAAACCACTGGATAGTATTATCCAATTGCAAAAAATA
>JACIXO010000146.1 GCA_014360385.1 Actinomycetota bacterium
CTTTCAAGTAAAACTTTATTTTCTTGGTGGGCAAAATATTTATAAAACCTGATTTATACCCTATCTCTAATATTTCTTCTTCTGAACGTATAAAGAGATTTTCAATTATTCCTTGCTGAGCTTCAACAGTTAAAGACTCGGTTTCGCCCTGCTCAATGTTTATCTCTCCAATTCCCGTAAATATTAATTCATTAAAATCTGAAACCTCAAAATCTTTAGAGACAACCTCACCCAAGCCCTTGACTGAGTTAAGATTTATAGTTATACAAGAGCTTAGAAGAATCATTAGAAAAATTGGTATTGAACCAATTACTAATCTTATATAAGCTACTTTGTGTCTTGTTGTAAACTTTCTCCCGAATAAATTATTAAAATCTTTTCTTTTAATATTTTGGTTAAACATTTATTTTCCTCCTACACTTTTGTATTTTTCCTTTTTTTCTTTATACATTAGAAAGTCTGCCTCATTTATCACCTCCTCTATTGACCTTTCTTCTCCTGGATCCCAGTAAGCTATACCAATCGAAAGCTCAATACTATCAAAATTTAAAATTTTAACTTCACTCCCCCATCTTGTAACAGCTCTATTTATACGTTCTTTAAAAGCTTCAATGCGGTTTCGGGCAAATGCCGGCAGTACAAGCAGAAATTCATCGCCTCCATACCTTACTACTATATCAATCTTTCTTGTTTGCTCAACTAAAATATTTCCTATACTCTTTAATATTAAATCACCAGCCTGGTGACCATATTTATCATTAATCATTTTGAACTTATCAATATCTATCATTAAAAAGGCTACTGAGTAATTATGCCTTCTTGCCCTCTCAAGCTCTTTTTCAATATAGCTGTAAAAATACCTCCTGTTGTATACACCGGTAAGTGGATCTATCTCTGCTTCTTTTTTCAATACTTCTTGAAGCCATACTCTTTTAAAAGCTATAAGACTTTGTTTTAAAACAAGATTAATTATCTCTTTTACCTCTTCATCTATTAACTTCTCATCTTTACAAAGAAACATAAATATACCAGCATCTTCAATTGGTGTTAAAAAAGCAAAACGAATATTCTGAAGTACCTGGCTAAAGGATACAGATTCTCCTACAAATTTAGAAAGATCTAAGACTCTACTTCTCCTAGCTTCGTATATCTCCAATAATTCATTATTAAAAGTCTCGATCTCAAATATTTTACTAATTACAACATCAAAACTTTCCAAGGCCAAATTAGAAATAAATTTTTTCTTAAATGTCCCAGACTCAAAAGCAAAAAAACTTGTAATTTCAAAACCAAGCGCATCTATAGCAAATTCAGAAATTTTAGAAAAAATATCACTTTCAGTTTCGCTTTTGCTCAATTCATAAATTAGCAAATTTAAACTTTCAATTTTTCTCATTGAATTTTCCAACCTTTGAAACATTATCTTAATTTTGGTTTCATCATGTAGCAAAATTAAATACCCTGCTAATATATTATTTCTTTTCTCTACAGGTATAGCAAAAATAGAAAAATATCTCTCACTACTATCTATTTTAATAATTAACACCTGATTTTCTTTTCTAAAAACAGATATCAAATCTTCGTTTGTTAGTTTTTCAGAAGATCTATTATTATCTTTAAATGTCTTTATAAATGTTGATATATCATCTAGATCTAAACTACTAAAACTATCCTTATTACCTTTACGATTAAGCTGAAAATCATAATAATAACCTTCTTCAGTACCACTTCTGAATAAGTAATCAGAAAAATCATTTTTACCGACACTATTACTAGAAGTAATTTGAATGTTATCATCTTCATACCAATTGGAAAAATCATATTCAGTTAAATAATGAAGCTTATCACCTCTATATGTGTATAAATTTTCTATAAGACTTATATCCTTAAAAAATCTAATAATATCTTTACCTAGCACCTTTTTTAAATTAAATTTTAAAAGATTTTGAGCAGATTTATTCGCATCAACAATTTTTCCATTCCTATCAACTATAATGTAGCCATCTTTCATACTCTCAAATACCCTATCTCTTATTATTGGAATAACCTGAAATGTCTTTACTTTAAAAAGACTATATGTTAGTAAAATTCCGCTTATTGAGTGTGCAAAAGGATTAAAATCAAAAGATTTAATAGGAAATAATTTAAATATATATAGGACACTTGCTATTAGTGGTACCAATGCTCCCAATACTAAAACCAAACCTTGACTTATATACAAAGATGGTAAGTTAGAAATTGAGTTTAATAATAAAATTGATCCAATACCAATCAATATATATGAATAGATTGCATTTACCCAATACCACGGACCATTAATCTTTAATATCTCATGAACTACTCCTTCTGTAGAAATACCCACCACTTTTATCATAAAATTATGATATTTATTAGTCCAAACCATGATAATTGTAATTATCGGCACAATCAGAAATACAAATATTCTCCTGGTTGAGATAACATAATTATAATCGGAATACTGTAGCGAAAAAAACAGCCATAGAAATGGAATTGTAGCAATTCCAAAATATTCTATCCTATAATACAGAAACTTAGATTCAATCGTGGGCGAAAGAATTTCAAAAAGATATCCAAAAGAGTAAAATGCTAAGGCTAAACCTAGTAAGAAAAGTGGTTTAGCACCAAGAATATTTCTTCGTATAAAAGTAATAGTACAAATTACTAAAGCAGTTGCACAAGAAAAAGATATTATTGTAACATACCAAAACATTCTTTAATATTAGCAAAATAAAATATACTAAACAAGAATCTTATGATAATCTAAGTGTTATTAATCTTGTACTATCTAAGCTTGGTGTTTACACTTTATGTTAAAATTATCTGTAAAATGAGAAGAACCCCGATACTCTATTGCTTATAAACTGTTACATACAACATAAAATTAAGCTTATTTATCTATGTTTGTAACAATCTTAGGTGTTTAATATGCTTTACTAAATTTCATATAAAAATGCCCTGTTTCTAACTGTAAACAGATGTCTTAGATAGTACAAATTTAGCTTATTAAGTTATTAAAATTTTAAAACGATGGTAATTTTTTATAAATAATTTCTCAAAAATAAAAGCATCAAGTAGAAGAGATTATAAAAAAATATATAGCCCAACAGGGTAAAATAAATTATTTTTTAGATACTGCTGCAATAGAGAATGATGAAAAATTTGACGGGCTATTATGCTATAGCTACAGAACAGGATGGGTTAAGGCCAGAAGATGTAATATCTGCATACCATAACTTATGCAAAACAGAAGAGTCATTTAGAATAATGAAATCAAATCTTGAAGTGGCACCTATATTTGTATAGATACCAAAAAGAATAGCCGGTCATTTTGTTATATGCTTTATTTCATTTTTACTTTTAAGGCATATTGAATACAAACCTGCTAAAAATGGTATTTCTGCTTCAGCAGATAAAATAAGGAAAGCTTTGGGTAGCCTAAACTTTGCAAAAGTTTCTATTAATGGAATTTCCTACTTTATTAAAACCAAAGCAGAATAACTTGCTTATAAGATACTTAGGATTTTAAAAATATCCTCTCCTAAAAATATTACACCAGTAGAAGAAATAAGCCTCTAAAATTGTAAAAAGTGGTGGCAAAATGCATGAATTTTGGGATAAATCTGCCCATTTTGTGCGGGAATTTGAAAAACAACTGACAAACTCGAGCTTATTTTTGTAATTATTTCTTTATTCATATAATTGGCTCCCAATTAAATCATCCCAATGTCATAATATAACGTTTTGCGGATAAAAGAAGTTGCCAAAGGCAATTTAGGGAAATCTTTGATTTCCCTTTTATCCGCTGTTAGGCGAAGTTAATGTTTTCAATTTCAATCTCTCTTAAACAATTTTCTAGTAATATGTCAAGTGAATGAAAACCTAAGAACCATAGTCCTGCCGCAAACTTTAATGGATCTATGTCAGCTTCCTCACACTTCTTGATGAGATAATTTTTAATGTCTGTGATATTTTCACCATAGCAACCTATTTTACAAGCAATTTTATTTACCCAAGTATCTACCGGAAACGCCTTCTCGTAATCTTTATTTACTATTCCCAAGTTTATTAGTCCAACATCTCTAATGATAAAAGTAGCGATTTTATCTGAAATAGCTCTCATTCCTATTAACTCATCATACGCCCTTTTCACCCCTGAATTGGCTATCGTATTTTTTAAATAATTGTAAATGTTCTTCCGATTATCTGAAGAAATAAACTTCAAAACATCTAAAACCATCATTACATCCTCATCATTACCC
>JACIXO010000147.1 GCA_014360385.1 Actinomycetota bacterium
CTAACAAGCTCAACCTTGCAAGCCATAACCATGACAAGCCTTTTAAGGCCCTTACCTGTAAGCGCAGATATTAAATACACCTCATGACCACTTTTCTCCTGCAACCTCGTTCTGGCATATTCTAGAAGCTCGAGATCATCTGGCCTATTTATTAAGTCTATCTTGTTTATGACTACAATATAATCCTTTAGTAAAAGATTCTCATCGTAAAGTCTTAGTTCCTCTCTGAGTATATCAAAACTTTCTATCATATCTTCCACTTCATAAAGAATCTTTTCTCCATCTAGAACCATCACCAGTATGCACGTTCTTTTTATATGTCTTAAAAACCTATCCCCGAGCCCACATCCTCTGTGGGCATCCTTAATAATTCCAGGAATGTCTGCAACTGTAAAGGTTTTTTCACCTACTGTCACAACTCCAAGGTTGGGAGTAAGCGTAGTAAACGGATAATCTGCAATTTTTGGTCTTGCACTTGATATCCTGCTTATAATAGTGGACTTACCCACATTCGGAAATCCTACAAGTGCAACATCTGCTAGAATTCTTAATTCAAGATTAATCCACCTATCACTTACAACTTCCCCCTCCTCAGCAAAAGATGGAAATCTTCTTGTCTGTGATATAAAGCTAGAATTTCCCCGGCCTCCCATTCCACCAGTGGCCACAATCACTCTTTTTCCCTCTTCGTCAAGATCAGCTATAATTGTTCCATCTACTTCTTTTGCCACAGTTCCAACAGGAACATACACAACAAGATTTTCTCCATCCTTCCCGGCTTTTTTATTGGGCATTCCCCTCTGGCCATCCTGGGCTTTAAAATGAACCTTCTTTTTGAAATGAGAAAGAGTCCCCATACTTCTGGTTGCTTCCAAAATAACATCTCCACCTTTCCCGCCATCTCCACCAGAAGCTACCTTTTTTCTCCTTCCCTTAAGATAGAAAAAGCTAACGCAACCATTACCACCATTTCCACCTTTAACATTTATTTTAGCTTCATCTATAAACATTTTTCATATCCACCTCATTTTACTCGAAGCTTCTTAAAAGCCTAGACTTGCTGAAAATTATATTTAAATAACACAATAAATACAACAAAAGCTGGTTTGGTAAAAAAGCACCTGAATGAAATAAATAGGATAAGATCTTTAATAGTAGGTAGATCTAAAAGGAAGGAGAAGAATATAAAAAACCTTTAAACTATGCTCTTATAACTATGCCCTTAATTATAAAATCACAATATATTAATATGCTTGTCTAATCAAACTTAGTATCTAAACCACATTTACTATCTTTCTTGAACCACTCTCCACAAACTCAACTTTCCCGGCAGTTTTAGCAAAAAGTGTGTAGTCCCTTCCCATGCCAACATTTCTACCAGGCCTAAACCGTGTTCCTCTCTGTCTAACAATAATAGCACCAGGACTTACAATTTGCCCGCCGAAAATTTTGACTCCTAGAAACTTGGGGTTACTATCTCTTCCATTTTTTGAACTTCCTCCGCCCTTTTTAGTGGACATATAACTTTCACCTCTTTTTAAATTTTTCTGGCTTTATGCATCTTTTCTAATTTTATCAAACATTTCGCCCAATTATTCAATAATTCTCTATCTCGGTAATCTCTTATAACTTTATAATCCAGTAACCTGACTTTCACCATTCAGCAATTTAATCTTATCAAGATGGAGAACAGTAAGCAATTGCCTGTGACCCACCTTTCTTCTGTATCCTTTTTTAGGCTTGTACTTGAAGGCAATTACCTTGTTGCCCTTGATATGCCCCTTTATAGTAGCCTCTATTTCAACGTTCTTAAGGACAGGTCTTCCAATTTCTATCTTGCCATTTTTACTGAGCAAATTAACTTCTCTTAAGACTATTCTGTCCCCTTCTTTTCCAGGCAAACGGTTTACTATTATATCAACACCTTCTTCTACCTTGTATTGCTTTCCACCAGCAGTAATTATAGCGTAAATTTTATACCTCCTTTTTTCTAACCAGCAAAAACTTATAAGAGTTATACCTGTAAATAATCAAATAATAAGAAATTACCAGAGATTGGCAGAAAAATTACAGTGTGCAATATTAGCATATAACTTACAAGCCTGTCAATTCTCAGAAGAGAAGAAACGCTTGGGTCCGGTCAAATCTTTCTACTGGATTATCTGTGCCACGGCACTGGTCTTTGATACAGATTTAATCTCAGCCTTAACTCTCTTACCGAGATATTTTCTTCCCCCAATTATTTGAATTACGTATCCCTCAATCCTGGAAAGACCGTCAACTTTGTTATGCGAATAACCATCCTCTACTGTAAGCTCTAAAACATCTCCGACCCTGAAAGGCTTTGCTGCCTCCTTAATTTCTTCTACACTTCCTTCCGCAGCAACAACAAATCCATCCATCGGAAGACTTTCATCGCTCTTAATAGCAATATACTTTCTGGTTACACCTTCAAGATGCTTTAAATTCTTTCCACCCTGTCCAATCACCAGAGAAGCAATTGCAGGATTTAGTTTTATAAGAAACCCTCTGGCAGTACTCTCTTTAGCTAACTTTTTTATCTTTCTTTCTACCTCAAGAGAGACAGTTTCTTCTGACTTTATATAACCTATTCCATTACAGGTGGGACAGGGCTTGCAAAGTGTCCCTAAAATCCCATCAGAGACATTTTTCCTTGTCATTTCCAGAAGTCCGAGCTTTGAAAACGGTAAAACCTCAGTTTTAGTTCTGTCGCTTTCAAGACACTGCTTAAATCTTTCAAAAACTTTCTTCCTATCTTCTTCCCTGTGCATATCTATAAAGTCAATAACAATTATGCCCCCTATATCTCTTAATTTCAGCTGGTCAGCAATTTCTTCAGCAGCCTCAAGATTAGTTTTAAGTATTGCGTCTTCTGAGCTTTTGGCAGAAGTATATTTTCCAGTATTTACATCTATAGATGTAAGAGCCTCCCCGTAATCAATAACGATAAAGCCACCTGATTTTAACCACACTCTTCTTTCAAGAGCTCTTTCTATTACTCTATCAACATTAAAAGCATCAAAAAGACTGTCTTCACCATGGAATACTATAACATTATTAAACTTACTTCCAATGCTCTTAAGATACCTTAAAATCTCTTTTTTAATCTCCTTTTTATCTACATAAATAGCACTGAAATCCTCTGAAAAAATATCCCTTAACAATCTTATGACTATGGAGTATTCCTGGTAGACCAGACCTGGACTGGTGAGGCCAGCTGCTCTTCGCTGTATTTCATGCCATATTTTAATCAGCTGTTTCAGTTCCCTCTTTAATTTACTTTTCCCGGCCTCCTTAGCTGCTGTTCTAACAATCAAGCCACAATCCACAGGTTTTATGTCGCTAACCAGATTCCTGAGATACTCCCTTTCCTCTCTATTTAGCTTTCGTGATACTCCAATTCCATCATTAAAAGGAGCCAGAACCAGATATCTGCCAGGAACAGATATAAAAGTAGTAAGCCTTGCTCCTTTTCCTTTCATAGGATCTTTGGTAACCTGAACCAGAAGCATTTGATTTGGCTTCAATATGTGATGGATTTTCCTGGGAATATCATCTCTATCCTCTAAATCTGAGTCATATGACACCTCGCCTACATACAGAAAAGCATTTTTAGACTCCCCTATGTCCACAAAAGCTGCATCAAGGCTTGGGAGAACATTCTGAACCCTACCAAGATATATATTTCCTACCAGTGACCTTTTGTGCTTCCTGTCAAAATAGAGCTGAGTTACCTTTTTTGATTCCAGAATAGCTACTCTGGTCTCATTTTTCTCTGAACTCACTAACATCTCTTTTTCCAAACCTATCTTAAGCCTCCTCGAACTATCTTACAAAATAACTTAACTTATTATCCTAACTTATTATCCTAACTTAATTTCCTGGCACATGCTATTGATGATACATGTAACAATTTAGTTAATTTAGCTTTCCCTTTAGACAACTTCCATGGGAGTTTTTAAAAGCCCGTTCCTGAAAACATAAACTTCCCTCTTTATAACAGTAGAAATAGCTATATTATAATCTTTTACCCATTCACGAAGAAAGTCCAGAAAATGGTTAAACTTAAAAAATTCATTTCCCCTATCCTTGAGGATCTTAAGGTAGCCAAACACTTTTAGAGAAATTATAGGTCTCTCGCCAACTTTACCCTCATAGGGAAATGAACACTTATCAAAATTACTACTCTTATGATTACTCTTTTTTATACAAGCTCTCACATCAAAAAGAGATGTAGGAGATG
>JACIXO010000148.1 GCA_014360385.1 Actinomycetota bacterium
AACAAAAGAAAAACTAACCCTGGCAAAATCTACAATTATATTACTAAACATTATATTAAATTTATAACATTCACTATTTATCTTTTAAAATCGTCTATGTAATTCCCGCTGAAAAATTAAATATAGGGATATTATCTTTGGTTCTTGCTTAACAATTAAGTTTCTTCATAAAATGCTATTTTCTCAAACATAATTTTCTCAAATTTCTTAATCCCTTAACAAATTGTTTTATCAGAAACTAATTTATAAAATTTATAAAATCTTTAATTTATAAAATTTATAAAATCTTAATTGTGGGATTAGCTTTCTAAGATATTCTTGTTAATAAACTAATTAGTAAACATTTATAAAATCCCAAATAGGTGATATATTTTTTAGCATGAAAACCAAAACTGCTACCGACGAGAACATAAGAAACACTAAAAAAAGAATCCTAAAGTACATAGGAATATTTCTTATAGTCGCAGGCTTGGCAGTACTTGCATATCCTTTCTATACTAACTTTATTCTTGCAAAAAGAGAAAAGGCTATGCTTTCTTCCTGGGAAGAAGATCTTGCAAGACTAAAAGCCCTGCAGGAGAAGCAAAAAAATACTTCCGTGACTAGAGAGTTGCCACAATTACAAAAAGAAACAAGACTAATTGACTCTACAAAGAAAATTCCATTTAAGATTATCATTCCAAAAATAGACTTAGAATGGATAGTAAATGAGGGAACAAGCTCAAGCATTCTTAAGAATGGCCCAGGACACTACATAGGTTCTGCCCTTCCTGGAGAAGCCGGAACTTGTGTGGTAGCAGGTCACCGAACAACCTATGGAGCTCCTTTTAATAGACTTAACGAACTTGAGGTAGGAGATGAAATATACGTTGAAACTTCTGGAAATGAAGAATTCGTGTACATTGTAACTGACAAAAAAGAAGTCCCCCCTACAGACACAGGTGTGCTAAAAAGTACTCCCTACCCCTCTCTTATTCTTTCAACCTGTACTCCCAAATACTTTGCTACAAGAAGACTTGTGGTTTTCTCAAAAATAGTTGAAGAACAGCCTTCACAATAATGCGAATAATGCGATAAAGAACGATCTCTGCCATAACTATAGACCCCAAAACGAAATAACCATAACCTATTAAAACAGCTTAATCTACTAAATTTCTACACAAAACTATTAAAAAATTAATAATAAATGTGTATAATTAACTACTAAATGGGGAAATACACGAGACGCTTTTACTTACCTACTAGATTAAAATTCTTTATATCTCTATTTGCCTCAACTCTCTGGGCTGCTTTCTCAGTCTGGATGGCAAGATTCTGGGCAGATGATCTGGGAAGCCTAATTACAAAACCTTTAGCATGGGTAATAATTTTTTTTATCGCAATAATACCGGGCTTTTTAAACATGAATCTTACCATCAGCATCCTTCTTGACTGGCCACCTCCACTTATTTTTAGAAAAAAACTACCTAAAATTACTGTTCTGATTGCTGCTTATAATGAAGGAGACTCTTTACCCGAAACCATAAGAGGACTTCGAAATCAGAAATACCCAGGCAAGTTCGAAGTCATCATAGTAGACGACGGTTCTACTGATAAAACTGCAGAAATAGCAAAAGAGTTAACAAAATACATGGAGGGTTTTACTCTGCTTGTAGCAAACCATAGTGGAAAAGCAAACGCCCTTAACCTGGGAATTAAGCATGTAAAGACACCTTTTGTAGTTACCATAGATGCTGATACTTTTCTCCATCCAGAAGCTCTAGCAAGAATAATTACAAGGTTTCTCCAATCTCCTCCTAATACAGCTGCTGTAGCAGGAACAGTTCTTGCAAAAAACTCAAGCCAGAATTTCCTTACTAGAATGCAGGAATGGGATTATTTTTGCGCAATCGCCTCAGTTAAACGCCAGCAGAGTCTTTTTCAGGGAACCCTTGTAGCACAAGGAGCTTTTAGTGCATTTAGAACCGAGCTTATAAGAGAAGTTAGCTGGCCTGATGTTCTTGGTGAAGATATAGTTGCTACATGGGCTTTGCTGAAAAAGGGATATAATATAACTTTTGAACCAACAGCTGTAGGTTTTACAATGGTCCCTGCACAGTTTAGTAGATTTCGAAGACAAAGAGAACGATGGGCAAGAGGAATGATAGAAGGGCTAAAAAGACATGGAGACATACTTTTAAAAAGACCAAGTATCCCTGCGTTTTTTGTATTTATTGACTATCTTTTTCCCCTTCTCGATGGATTTACTTCTATTGTTCTTATACCTGGTATAATACTTGCGATTTTTGGCAAATTCTGGATAGTAGGCCCTTACACACTTTTTGTTCTGCCAATAACCTTTTTTACAATATCAATAATGCTGGCAAAACAGAAAAAAGTATTTGATGTTCTTGGTCTAAAGATTAGAAGAAACTTATTCGGCTTTTTCTTCTATGTCCTCATTTACCAGTTCATAATGTCTCCAATTTCATTTTTTGGCTATCTAAAAGAATTTTTCAAAATCAGAAAAAAATGGTAATCTTTAAGATAAATCTTATACAAGTTTTAATTATAGATTCCATATTAAGTATCTTATTAAGTATTACATATTAAGTATTCTATATTAACTACATTTTATAGACTTTGGTAAAGCCCAAGAGCTCTAGCTGCAGTGAAGACATCTTTAACAGTTTTATAGACCTGGTACAGAGAATTCAAAATAACTAGAAGAAAGAAAGAAATAGAAAGAAATAGAAAGACAGAAAGAAATATTAAATAGGTCATTAACAAAGGAAATAAGCGAGGAATACATGGAAATAGAAGCTCCAAAAATTTTTATACTGGCTTATGAAAAGAGTAGAGACTACTACGACTTTTTAAGAGAGTATAAGAATCTAGGGTTAAGATTCGAAGAAATAACTCTTAGTGACTTGGAGAAAAAAGATACAGACCAAAGTTCAGATATACTTGTAGTCTTCTCACAAGACCCTGGATGGTTAGATACTACACTTACCAACCTACGAAAGAGATTCACAACATCACTTTCACTAATACTGGCAATAAGTTCTGCTAACTATGAGAATGAAAATAGACTAGCAGATGACGTCCTTACTTTCCCCACAGAAAGCAAACTAATAGAAGAAAAAATTCAAAGCTGTATCTCAATGACTCTGAAGATTGGGTCTCTAACTGGCATCCTTGATAGTTTAGATGAGGATAGAAAAAGAGCAGTAACCTTACTCAGGTTCATTTATACCAGAAACAAAATGGAGCTTAAGCCAAAACCAAATAAGCTTTCGCCTACAAATTATTACTACCCTCCTGCAAATATATTTCTCAACACAAACCCTGGTGAAGAGATAGAAAAGCTTGAAACACTGGAAAAGATGGGAATGTTAAGTGGAGAAGTAGTTGACAGGGTGTATCTTTGCCCCTCTTGTCTAACAGCTTCCATAAGGTTAAGAGAACTCTGTCCCAGCTGCGATTCAATCGAGATAGAAAAAATAGTTGCAATGCGACATGAGTATTGTTCCTATACGGGAGATGAAGAAGATTTCAAAAAACCCCAGCTTGGTATTTACGTATGCCCGAAGTGCAAAGAAGAAATCTCTCCTGATGAAGTCAAGAAGAGCAAATTTCCTGCCTTTTTGTGCCAGTTCTGTGGAAATATCTTCAAGGAGCCAGAAAAGAAGTTTACATGCTCGAGCTGCAAAAACGACTACTCTTATGAACACCTGTTAATCAAAGATATAAAATCTTATTCTATCACCGCTGAGGGAATAAAGGCAGCAGAAGACGGTATTCTATATGACTTTTCAGAAAGAGAAGCAATATTTGAGGGAGAAAAAGCTCTTCTCAAGGATCAGGTATTCAAAGAAATCTTCTACCTCGAAATGGCAAGAAGCACAAGATATAAAAGACCATTTTGTCTCGCCAGGGTAAGAGTGGTGGATTTTGAAAATATTGTAAATATAAGAGGAGAGGAAAAAGCAAAGAGAATATCTGAAGAGCTCTTTTCACTTATGTACAAAAATCTCAGAAGAACTGATGTATTAACTACGATAGAACCTGGCATCTTTTTGATTCTATTCCTGGAAACACCTGTAGATGGTACTGAATCAGCCTTGAGAAAAATCAAAAAAGAGGTTGATAAAGTTTTCGGAGAGGCTATAAAAATAAGCTGGGAAGTAATCTACGAATCTAAAGAGAGGGAAAGGGAGAAAGATTTACAGAAAGATTTACAATCTGTAAACAGCAATATCATGGCTT
>JACIXO010000149.1 GCA_014360385.1 Actinomycetota bacterium
CTTAGCAAATTTGGAACTTCTTTGGTATCTACATCACCAGCTCCAACCCCAATCTTTTCAACCTCCATTAAGGGCATGGCACAAAAATCCTTTACAAGGGTTTTTACTATGGCAGCACCAGTGGGAGTAGTAACCTCAAAATCAAAATCTCCCCCATAGACGGGAAGACCCTTTAGTATCTCTAAAGTTGCAGGAGCCGGTACTGGAATAGTTCCGTGGTGGGTCTTTGTATTACCCCTTCCCAGAGGAATGGGGCTTGAAACAATAGTATCAGGATTAATCTTATCTATGCATATAGCAGTACTTACTACATCAACAATAGTATCAACAGCTCCAACTTCATGGAAATGAACATCATCTATGTCCTGGCAGTGAACTATGGCTTCTGCCTTCGCAATTTCTTCGAAAATTTTAAGACTTATATCCTTTACATTTTCTCTAAGGCTACTCTCACTTATCAACTTTACAATGTCACCATAGCCCCTTATAGGTTGGGAAGGATTCACTTCCACCTTGAATTTATTAGCAAGCAAGGAGTGCCTTTTGACCTGAGAAAAGCTTATACTGTAGCCTTCAAGGCCAAGCTTTTTTAGCTCTTCAGTTAAATAATCAATACTTATCCCTAAACCAAGAAAAGCTCCTACTGTCATGTCTCCACTTATTCCTGAAAGGCAGTCGAAATATAGAATAATGTCACTTCTGTTCATATCCTCACTTCCTTTATTTTAATTTCCTATCTGTAAAACAATTCATACAAGTTCCATATTCTATCACTCCCTCTCTTTATTCTATCACTCCCTCTCTTTAATCTCGACCATGTCTCGACTCCTTTACATGCAGTTTCTGAAAGGTATACTTATATTATTTACTATTACTATTATGCTATTCCTATTCAAGTACACAAGGCTAATATTAAGATTAAGATTATTATATTACCATTCAAGTGTATAAGTACGACATAAGTTACGCTGGGAGAAGCAAAGCTCACTTATAACCCAGGAAAGGAAATGACAGTAGAAAAAACTAGCTACAAGGCTGTGCCTACTACTCTGGAAGAAAAAATAAAAAGGCTTAAAGAAATTCTAACCGGGATGAAATCAGTAGTGGTCGCTTTTTCCGGAGGAGTTGATAGTAGCCTTCTACTGAAACTGGCTATAGAATCTCTTGGCAAAAATGTAATCGCAGTGACTGCCAAGTCCCCTACCTTTCCCGAAAGAGAAATAGAGGAGGCTACTAAAATTGCCAGGATGTTTGGCTGTAAGCATATGATTATAAACTCTAATGAGCTTCAGATAGAAGAATTCAAAACCAATCCCAAAAACAGGTGCTATTACTGCAAAAAGGAACTTTTTTCTAATCTAATTTCCATAAAGAACGACAATGGTTTTGACTTCGTGGTAGATGGCACAAACTTTGATGACTCAACCACTTTCCGTCCCGGCATGCAGGCTTCAAAAGAACTTGGCATAAGAAGCCCCCTTCTTGAAAGCAGCCTTACTAAACAAGAGATCAGAGAATACTCAAAAGAAATAGGACTACCTACTTGGGATAGACCAGCTTTTGCATGTCTGGCTTCAAGAATCCCATATGGGCAAAAGATTACTAGCTCTAAGTTAAGAAAAATTGAAGAGGCAGAAAGCTTTCTCCTTTTTCTCGGCTTTAAGCAAGTTAGAGTAAGATATCACGAACCTGTAGCAAGAATAGAAGTTGAAAAGGACAAAATACCTGAGATTTTAGATAAAACTCTCAGGGAAAAAATAATAGCCAAACTTAAAGAAATTGGGTTTAAATACATAACAATCGACTTAGAAGGATACCGTTCCGGAAGTATGGATGAATAATACAATTACAGAAGTATCGATGAATATATATTAAACTTAAAATTTAATAAACATTACTTCCACCCGGAAATTCCCTTACCAGGAATCGGCATTTACTCCTATTTTTTTAAGAAAGCTCTGAAAATTTTCTGAAAAAATTCTTTCTACTTCCTCCATCTGTAATCCAGAACCCAATCCCACCTTTTTCTGAAAATCTGGATTAAACAAATCCTGATGACCATGAGCATCACTATTTATCAAAAATCTAACATCAGCCTCTCTTCCAATCCTTGCCACAATTCCATTGGTAAGACTATGACCAGCTCGGGATGTAAGCTCAACATATACCCCATTTTTAGCTGCAAGCTCCGCCTCTTCGCGGGTAAAAATACCAGGGTGTGCAAGTATATCCACATACTCTGATCTTAAGGCCTCCAGGTTAGTTCCAGGCTCCACCTTCTCCACTATGCTTTCACCATGAGCAACCACAATTACTGCTCCCATCTTCTTGGCAGCCTTTGCTATTTCATTTATGCTTCTGGCAGGAACATTTGTAAGCTCAACACCAGGAATAGCGACTATATTCCAGTATCTCTGGGCTAGCTCGCAATCTTTTTTTACTCTTGAAACAATATAATCAAGATTAGAATAACTAGCATGGTCAGTCAGAGCTATGCACTTATAGCCATTAGCTACCGCAAATCTTATAAGCTCAATAGGGCTATTTACTCCGTCTGATAGAAACGAGTGGGTATGAAAATCATAAATCACGAAAGCATTTCCTTTCTAGTCACAAATTTTTACTATTTAAAACAGTAGCTTTTATAATGTCTTTTTATAATATTTACAATAAAAGCAACCCTTCCAACTTCATTCACTATTTGCGCCTAACTATCTAACTATAAATTTTATCTTTTTCTTTTAAAACTAAAAAGTAATTTAATAATTTTGGTAGCATTTCTTTTTCCATCTTTATCACTATCACAGAATTGGAAATGCTTCTAATGATTTTTAATAGTTTAAATTAATTATGGAGAATAATAATGTTGACATTTTATCATTATATTTTATACTTATCAACGGTGATGACAGGTGGCTTCAAAGAAAATTAATATAACAATTCCTGAGGAAATTTTGAAAAAAATTAATGAATTCTGTATTAGCGAAAATGTCAATAAAAGCTGGCTAATACGAGAGGCTACTTCCCAGTATATCGAAAATATTTACAAACAAAAGGAATTGGAGAAGAAGATGAAGGATATGCAGTGGGCAATAGAAACAATGGAAAATTTGCGTAAAAAAAGTAGCGGTTTCATTGATGGTAAAAGTGGCTCCGAAATAATAAGAGAATTTAGAGAAAGAGGATAAAATATGGAAGTAGTTCTTGATGCATCAGTCGGAGCTAAGTGGTTTAATGTCAAAAATGAAGATAATGTAGAGATTGCTCTGGAAGTACTGAGACAAAAAGTATTAAACAAACTAGAAATTATAGTTCCCGAGCTATTTTTTTTAGAAATATTAAACGCTTTTCTTACAAAATCAAAGTTTAGCTTAGAAGACACTCTTATGGCTGAGGAAGCGCTCAGCAAAATGAGTTTACGAATAATGTCTCAGGATCACTTTTTATTGAAAAGCGCAATCCAAATTGCATACGCCTGTAATCTTACTATCTATGACGCCATTTACATTGCAGTAGCACAGATCTGCCAAGCTATTCTCTTAACTGAAGACAAAAAAATATTAGCAAACAAAAACAAATATAGTTTTATTAAGTCTCTTGATGAATTTAAAACTTTTTTATGAAAAGTTCTTCCCAAACTTTGGTCTCCCATTCATTAATCTGGACACTTCAGTTGCTAAAATAATGAGTGAATTCGTGCAGAATATAGGATTTTCTGTATGCCATCAGCTACCTTCTAGAACCCTTCATTTCGGTAAAATCTTTCTTCCAGTATGCTCAAGATGTAGCGGAGTATATCTTGGCTTTTTTATATCAGCAATAATTTTATTTTTGATCTTTAGAAAAAAGGAAAGCGACCTGCCACCACCATGGGCACTATCTGTTCTCATTCTTTTTATCCTTTCCACAGTAATAGATGGGGCTTTTTCTTACTTTAGTTCACAAGGTAGTCACAATTTCAGTAGATTTACAACCGGGTTTCTGTGCGGTTCATCGATAATGGCTATAATTTATCCTGTTTTTTCGTATGAGCTATTCATAGAGCCACAGGATAAGAAAATATTTGGCAGAGTAAGAGATTTTCTTCTCTATCTTTTGTTTATATTCTCATTCATAAGCGTATTTATAGCCCTGGTTTCCACACAAATAGATATTCTCGGGTATTTCTTCTATTACCTTATAGGCTTTTCGATTCTGTTTACGTTTTACTTCATAAACTTGATGCTGGTTT
>JACIXO010000015.1:0-2626 GCA_014360385.1 Actinomycetota bacterium
CTGGATAAAGCTAAAAGGTGAGCTTGCATTTCTGGTTAATTTAATTCCACCACAGAAAACACCTTCTTTTTCTAGACCATCTATAATTTGCCTTCCTAGCCAATCATCCCCAAGTAGACTAACGAAAGCGGACTTTCCACCGAGTCTCTGCAAAGCAACCAGGGCTGTAGGAACGCAACCTCCTCCAACTAACTTAACATCTGAGATAAAAGTCGCCTGATGATAATTTGCAAGATTGTTAACCAGACAAATATAGTCTAAGGTAGCACTACCAAAACCTACAACATCAAACCTAGTATTAAAATTATCATTCTCTTTGATAGTCATTCTAAAACTAAAACTAAAATTGTCTTATATCTTTCACCCAATATTTTAAGAGCCAAACATACCTTAGACATAGGTAAGAGAAACGAGGTGAAACTAAAAACCATCTCAGTATCAAAAAGCATCCGAATAAGATAATGCTAGAACAAAATAACATTAACAAGATAACACAAGGTAATGTAAATTGATTGATTAATTCACATAAGATAAAAATAAATAGTTATTCAGAAGAAACTAGTCAATATTTATAGGGTATTTGCCGTACTTTTTTACTGTGTCTACCATAGCCAAATAGTTTTCAGGCTTAACTTTAGGGTGAATAGTGTTACTTGAACTTATCATGTGCCCACCTTTTGAAGATATCTTTCTTAGAACCTTCTTGGTTTCTTTCATAACATCATCTGGAAATTTGTTTGTAAGAAGCTCACCACAATCTATCCCACCAATTACTACAATTCTGCCTTTGTATTTTTCTTGAACCTTGGCTATATCCATACCAGCCGCCTGATCAAGAGGGTGAAGTGCATCAATTCCTGCATCTACAATCATATCAAGTAAGCTATTTATATTCCCGCAACAGTGCTTTATAACAAAGCCACCTGCTTTTTTAATTTCACTAATTATGTCAACAAATCCTGGTAGAAGCAACTCCTCAAAACTTTTGGGAGAAAAAATAGGACCAGATGTCATTCCATAATCGTCACCAAGAACAATAAAATCAGCTCCCATTTTTATAGCATTTTTAGCTATAGCAAGATTATGTTCTACTGACATATCCACCAGCTTTCTCACCATATACTTGTCTGTTATCATATCCATAAGAAAATTTTCCATCCCTCTTAGGTAACAGGGGTAGCTGAAAACATCATGAAGGTGCATACCTACTGCTTTCTTACCCTTAAATCTCTCGAGAAGGTAATGCAGTTCTCTATATCTATACTCATCATGAGGGTCTGGAGGAGTATAGCTTTCAAGGTCCTCTTTTGATTTTATAGGACCTCCGAGGGGCATGGAAACTGACTGCCCTGATTCCTGTCTAATAATGCCCCATTCATTTACAAATATTCCCTTAGACTCGTCAATCCATCTATTTCTATAAAGAAGAGAAGGTGTGTTTGTTAGAACAAGATCAAGTGTGTTCTCTGCCAGATCTGCATAGCTACTACCTGGCTTTATTTTCTCTATTACTCTTTTATCAATCAAAAGCTCAAATAACGGGACTCTATCTGGAATTTTCCCACTCAAAACTGCTATAGCTCTTTCTCTACTGTTCATCTTTTAGCTTCATCTTCCCTTCATACTATTAGCAAGAATTTCTTCTAGCTTTCCTCTGTTTTTAGATGGGTTAAAGTAACATTCAATAATTTGCTCATGTGGCAGATTGTTAATTCTTTCGTTCATTATTTTAAGAACAGTCGTATTGACTTTGATTGCTTTCTCAACAGGCATCCTTTCAGGATTAATATCCAGACCAAAATAACCCTTGTACCCGATCATTTTCAATGCGTAAAGAGCTGCTTCAGCCTGTTGCCACTCAACAACTCCAATATTTAAGTCCTGGTCATAATTCCCTAAAGGCTGACTGTTCCAATGAGTGTGAAAAAGTCTGCCCTGTCTTGCAATTCTACTAAACGCATACGGAGTATCTTCATATCCCATCCTAATATGTCCTATTTCTGGCTGCATACCAACAAGAGTAAATCCTTTATTAAGAAGTTCCATATTGATTTTTGATTTAAGTCTAGCTTCGATATCCTGACATGCAATGAGTCCATCAGATGTAGTCCTATAAATATTATTTGGAGCAGGCTCATAAGGTTTGGGTTCTAATGCAATTCTTACCCCTGGAACTTCATCCATAGCCACAGCTACTGCATCCTCAAACCTATCCCACATATCATAGAACACTGTACCAAGAGGATAAAGATATCCATCAATACCAGGCCATAACCCAACATGATTACATCCTGCTTTCTTAGCAAACTTTAAACTATCTATCAGGATACTAATTGCCCGGTCTCTGCTCGAATTAATAGGATTTGATAAAGAGCCAAATTCATACTCTTTATCATAAAAAATCCGAGGACCAATTTGATATAGTCGAATACCAGCTTCTTTTTCAAGCTTTTTATACAAATGTAAATTTTCTTCATTAACCTCAGTTGGATAATGTGCTTCTATTGCCTTCACTCCATATTTAGTCATTTCATACGCCATCTCTATTTTCTCAGATATAGACTTTAAAGGAACATATGCTTCGTGAAATCTTCCTCCTCCAGGAGTAAAATACCATATTCCTATA
>JACIXO010000015.1:2633-7046 GCA_014360385.1 Actinomycetota bacterium
CATATTCCTATCGATATTTTCAAATCTAACTCAAATTCATTCATATGCCTAAGCAGTTCTTCTTTACTTCTTCTTATCTTCTGATAACTAAGATCTTCAATCTCGTTCATCTAAAGCCCTCCTGTATAATTATCTATATTTTTTATCCCTTCAGCGACCCAGCTAGCAAACCCCTTATAAAATATCTTCCTAAAAGCAAATAAAGAGTAAGAGTAGGAATAGTAGAAATTAAAGCAGCACTCATCTGCATATTCCATTCGACAACCAGACTACCTGCGATGTTTCTTAGTGCCACAGTAATTGGTTGAAGTTTCGGGTTAGGTGTTATAATAACTCCAAAAAGAAAATCATTCCATATACTCGTAAACTGCCAGATCGTAGCTACTGCAAAACCTGGAAGAGAAAGAGGAAGTAGAATTCTAAAGTAAATATCAAATATTCCTCCACCATCGATTTTTGTAACCTCTACTAATTCATTAGGTATCTCTGCATAATAATTCCTGAATATAAGAGAAGTTATAGGAATACCATACACCGTATGTGCTAAAATGAGTCCTGGTAAAGATGAATAAAGTCCAATGCTTTTCAAAAATTGAACAAGAGGAATTAGTATAGCCTGATAAGGTATAAACATCCCCAAAAGTATAGCAGCAAAAACATAATTAGAACCCTTAAATTTCCACTTTGAGAGTATATATCCATTAAAAGAACCAATAAGTGAAGACAATATAGCTGCGGATGGAACCATTATAAAGCTATTCTTTGCATTAGGTAAAAGAGTTTTAAAAGACTCGATATAGTTTTCGAAATGCCATGTTTTTGGAGGTAGCCACATTGTAGAGAGAGAAAATTCTTCAAAACTCTTAAAACCAGTAATCACCAAGACATATATAGGTATAAGAAAAACCACTACCAGTAAACCCAGTATAAGATAAGTAACAACATTATTTTTATTCTTTTTTCTTAACCCATCTTTTTCCATTATAGCTCAACTTCTCTTCTTATATTTGAAATCAAATACGGAACCACTAAAACTGCTACCATTAATAACATAACTATAGCAATAGAAGCACCCTGGCTATAATTATTACCTCTAAATGTAGTTTCAAACATAAAAACTGACGGAAAGTCTGTAACAAATGCAGGTCCAGGCCCTGTCATTACATATACCAGATCAAATATTTTTAAAGATATATGGCCCAATATAATTATCGCTCCTAGTGTAATTGGTTTAAGTAGTGGTAAAATAATCAACCTATGTATCTGAAACTCGTTTGCTCCATCAACCCTTGCAGCTTCTCTTATTTCTTCTGGCACTCCCCTAAGAGCTGCTAGATACATTGCCATAATATATCCTACATATTGCCATGAAGCAGCTATAATTATCGGAATTAACGCTAAATTAAAAGGACCCGCCTTTTCTACAGTAATAAACCAACCATAATCTATATTCACATTCGTAAACCCAATTTTATCCAAAATTGCATTTAATAAAGCATTTACCCCAGATTCTGGAGAAAATATCCATCTCCAGACAATTCCCGTGACTACAAAAGACACTGAAAGAGGAAATAGAAAAATACTTCTAAATATATTTTCTCCTCTTATATTTCTATCCAGTAATACAGCTAGAAGATATCCACCTGTAATACACAAAAAAACAAAAAAAACTGTGAAGAAAATATTATTTAAAATATCAATTTTGAATCTCTCAGAAGTAAATAATCCATAATAGCTCTTAAGACCGATAAATTGCCAGTTAGGCATTACCCCCTTCCAGTTGGAAAGAGATACCCTGGCAGTCCATCCAATAAATCCATATACAAAGATAGCTATCAAAATTATTGAAGGCAATATCAAGAGGATAGAATATATTTTTTCCTTTTTCGTAGCTAAAATTTTTGCTTTTATTTTCAATCCTTTTTCTTCCATTCCACTCTACTTATTCTTCTTAAAAAGGCTCCTTCCTATTTCATAATCTAAAGATCTTATATCTAAAGGAAGGAGCCTGTGACTTAATCTATGCTGTATCTATTATACATATCAACAACTCTACTAAAATACAAAATACTACACCAAACACAGATTCATATTCATAAAAAACTGTTTCTTGACATATCAAATAGCTATAAAGCTCTCAATTTATCACTTTGTGAATGTCCCTACGTCTTCAGCAACTCTCTGGAGCTCAGCTGCTGTGCCTTCAATATCTCCCGTAACAACAAAATTAACAAGCACATCTTCTATTGCAACCAGCCACGGCTCAGATGCAGCAGCCCCATGAGTTAAACTAGGCAGTATCTTACTCGTGGAATAAATCTCCATGCTATACTGCTGATATGCATCATATTCTGATTTATCACAATCTGTTCTTGGTGGTATCGAGCCTTTAATTGGATTGAATATATCCTGTGCTTCTTTAGAACCTATAAATTTAAGCCACTCTACTGTTGCAGGACGATTCTGTATCCCCTTTGGTAGGCCAAAGCTATCAGATAATGCAATATATATTCCCTCAGTCCCAGGGCTCGGAACAAATCCATAATCTTCTCCTGGAGTAAGTCCTAGTTTTTTGAAATAGCCGTTACACCAGTCACCTGATATATACATAGCAGCCTTCCCATTAGCCACCAACTCTGTTGCGTTATCCCATTCAAGAGCAGCATGGTCTTCATTTGAGTACTCAATAAACTTAAGCATAGTATTCAGGGTTTCTTTAACTTCATCACTATCCCATCTCATTGCTCCATTAAAGAGCGCCTTATAGTTGTCAGGTCCTGCTATAGCAGCCAAAAGAACTTCAAATAATTGGGCATTAGCCCAGCTACCCTTATTTGCATAAGCCATAGGTGTTATTCCATTTTCCTTTAACGTCTCGCAAACAGAATAAAACTCATCTATAGTTTTAGGAGGATTAAGTCCTGCATCTTCAAAAATCTTTTTGTTGTACCACAAAATGTTTGCTGGCATGATATTTAATGGTACAGACCATATTTCACCATTATATGAAAGAATTTCTATAAGATCTCCTGGATATACTTCCCTCCAGTCATTCTCATCAAACAAGAAAGTAACTGGTTCCATAAGGTCTGCTACAACCCAGGTATCTATTAGCTCATGGCCAGCATGTACTTGAAAAGTATCAGGAGGATTTCCACCCTGGACCCTTGTAACCAGTATAGGTTTTGCATCAATACCAGCTCCACCGCTACCAACTGCTGCATTTATAACTTCAACTGTAGGATATTTTTCACTAAATGCATCAATCAACGCGGCAAGGGCGTCACCATCAGCTCCAGCAGTCCACCAAGAAAAAATTTCAATCTCACCTTTAAGTTCCGGAGCCTCGACAGTTTCCTCAGCTGCTGTAGTTTCTTTAGACACAGCTGTCTCTTTCGCTGTAGTGGTTTCAGCTGCACTCGTTCCAGTCACTTCCTCAGAAGGTGCAGCTTTACAACCAATAAAGGAAAAAGTAGTTACCAGCGACACTATGGCAAAAATTGTCAAAATCATAATAAATAACTTTTTCACTTTCTCTCCTCCTTTCCCTCTAACTTAAATCTAAAATATTCCTTTTCTTCACCTGCATATTTACTTATCTAATTTCCTTTAAAATCCAAATATTTTTATCACCACCTCCTTAAAGGTACCCACCAGTTTCCAATTCAGCTAAATCTAAGTCATTTTAGGTTATAAACTACCTGGTACAAACTAGACTACTACTTCTATACCTTTACTTCTAATTGCTTCTAAAAAAGCTTCACCTCCTTTTGCACCATCACTGATTATTAAGTCAAGGCTTTCTATATCCGCTACTTTATATAAGGCAACTTTGTTAAACTTATGACTACCTACTAACAGAATCTTTTTGTTTGCAACTTCCATCATTTTTTTCTTTACATTTACTTCCTGAATATCAGTATCAGTCAGTTCTCCGTTAATTGATACCCCTGCAACTGAAAAGAAAAATTTGTTTACTCTTACTTGAGAAATTAACAACTCTGCTAATGGGCCTACCAGGCATTGGAACTTACTAAGTAACATTCCCCCAGTACTAATAACAGTTATATTTTCATGTGAGGCTAACTCATGTATTATGGTGTTGGAATTTGTTATTATTGTTAAGTCTCTTATCCCCTCCTGCACTATTCTTCGGCACAAGATAATAGCAGTTGTTGAAGAATCAAGTATTATAGAATCACCCGGTTTTACATACTTTATAGCTTTTTCTGCAAGGATATGTTTTACATCAAGATTAGCGTTAATTCTCTGAGAGAAGTAGGATTCAGGAATGTTTCTACTTCTCCTCATTGCTCCACCTCTTACAGCTATTAACTTTCCCTCTTTGTGAAGCTTTCTTAGGTCACGATTAATTGTCATAAGAGTAACGTTAAATTTCTGGCTGAGCTCATG
>JACIXO010000015.1:7056-10899 GCA_014360385.1 Actinomycetota bacterium
AGATACAGAATCCTTCTCTTCTACATATTTGACTATTTCAGATCTTCTCTTCTCTGCAAGCATGTCTACTTATTTATATGTTATATTATGTTATAAGTAGTTATATTATAGACCAAAAAAAGCTACTGTCAAGCAAAATATAACTATATCTAAAATTATATTAGTGAAGACTACACGGATATTTCATACATATAATTGAGTAACTTCTACCTCATCTACGAATTGCATTATTTGCTCTTTGGTACAACTTGCAGCATCCCAAATCGAGGCATTTGCTGCACCAGCAGCAGTAGCTATCTTTATACAATTAACGATATCCATATTCAGGTACAAACCGTACACAAAGCCCGCTAAAAAGGAGTCCCCGGAACCTACAGGATTTATTACCTCTATCTTTGGAGGAGAAGCTTTATAAATTTTTTTACCTTCAGTCACAATAGAACCCCTGTCGCCCATTGTTAAAATGACAATTTCTGCATATTTGGTGAGTTCCAAAGCATACCAGGCTAACTTAACATCATCTTCTAAATCATTAAAAGTTAGCTTAAGATCAAGTAAGTCCTCTAGCTCTTGAATATTCGGTTTTATTAAAAAAGGTTTTGCCTCTACTCCCACTTTTAATGCTTTTCCTCTTGAATCAAGTACACACTTTATTCCATTTAGTCTTGCAACTTCAATCATTGTTCTGTAAATATCACTATATTTATGATCAGGTATACTTCCTGAAAGGATAACAAATCTTATTTTAGTCCTATTTAATTCAACAATATTTTTAAATAACTCAAGCATCTTCTCCTTTTCTTCAGGTAAAACTTCTGGACCAGGCTCTACAAAAGCCGTTTGTCTTAAGCTATCTTCTAAAACTGTCACAACTGTACGAGAGGGATTTTTAATCCAGATAGCTTTATAATTAATACCATCTCTTCTCAGACACTCTTCAATAATTTTTCCATAATATCCCCCAAGAAGATTAAGAGAAAGATTTTCTATTCCCATGTTATTTAAAACTCTCGCAACATTATTCCCCTTACCACCAGCTATAAGTTTAACTTTATATGCCCTTATGATTTTACCCAGTTCATTTCTTTTTACATATATAGTTTTATCTATGCATGGGTTAGGTGTGACAATTAATATCATAACACACCGCTTTCGTTATATTAAGTTATATATTGTTATTATGTGTTATAATACAGGAAAATATTACAGATTTCAACAGGCTACGACACTCATTATAAACTTGGTTATTCGAAATAAAATGCGAAAGAGCCAAAGGAAAAGTTGAAGTATTCTTACGAGTGGCTTTAATGATAGGCTGGTTAGAACCTGCATAAGGGAAGGAATTTCTGAGATAAAGGATGCACAAAAAGTCCTTGGCGCCAAGATAAACGCCTATAACTACAAAAGAGTCCATTCTACACTATCCCCTGCACCAGAGTTTAAGGTAGTGGATATTAGCTTAAAAATGGCTTAAGACTAACTTAAAAACTGGACTAGAGTATGGGGTAAGATTCTGAGAATAAAAGCTATTGGTTATAAAAACAGTACCCAAATAAAAGTTACTCTAATAACCTTTTAATTTCGTTAAAGACAGCCTCAGCTAATTCTAGGCTATCTTTAGCATCGGCTTCGCTTGGCAATCCTTCAGTAAGTCTTCCTGGAATGCCATCCGGATACCGTGTCGGAATATAAAAGGCATCTATTATCTTAAAATCATCTATATATTTGTCCAGCAAATTTATAAGCTTTTCATTACTTCTAACAAGTTCAACTATTTTATGCGTCTTCGGGTAATTAATCTTGTTATACACCAAAAAGCTTTGCAATTTTTTTCTATAATCTGTTGGGACAAAAAACAAACGTGGGAGTAAAACTTATCTCTAAAACCTGATTTAGCAAATTTCAAATCTTCCTCTGCAAAATATAACCATCTTTTATAAATACCTTTACTATTTTCCATAAATTACTTTACCCTTCTTAACAATTTCCTCCCTAAAAAAAATGTTATTTCTTAGCTCACCTTCATATTCTTCCGGTGTATAAACTAAAAAATCTACTCCTACATCATAGTCACACAATTTTACAACTTCCTTTATCCTGTCCCAAAATCTCTTGTTTGTGTTCTTCACTATTAATAAATCCAAATCGCTATATTCCTTTACCCTCCCAGAAGCAAAGGAGCCAAAAAGGATAATCTTTTCAGGATTATACTTTCTCTTTAAGTCTTCTACTATTTTATCTAAGTTTCTTTTTAGGTGTTTTTCTCTTTCTGCTACCATTTCAAGAAAATAAAATTAATTCAATATTCCTAAAAGTCATCAACTTAAGAGTTATTCATATTAAAATTTAAGGCAAATCTATTGGAATTTATTTTATTCTGATAATAGCATGTTCAATTTTTTTTCTTCAAAGTTTGTGTCATACTTATCCTCCTACGTGCGAGTTCTTACCATATCTTTGATTTTAAGCAGTCTTACGATATCTGAACGCTCAGTTTCAGAAAGTTTCATCTTAATAAAGTTTATAGTATCTATCAAATCACAAACTTTAATTCTATTTGATAAGGAAAAAAGAATAAGACGTGGAGGTAACTTGCTTCATATTAACCAAGCAGGTAATAATATTATCTTTGTCTTTTCATACATTAAAGTATCAAATTCTCTGTTCATAATAATAAATGCTTTCGAAGGATTGTACTTCTTGATAAATGCTTTAAGCCCTGATGGCAGTGACTGTTTTCTTGTATAACCTGATTTAACCTCAATTGGACATGGCTTTCCCCAATCGTCCTGCCATACGAAATCAACCTCATTTTTGCTCTGGGTACGCCAGTAACGAATTCTGTCATATATATCTTCTTTCTTACTCAACTCGCTTAACACAAAATTTTCCAGAAGGTGCCCGCCGTCTGTTCTTTGGTTCAAAGGCAAAAAGTTATTAATAACTGCATTGCGCAGGCCAACATCCTCAAAATACACCTTCGGGGTCTTTGTGACTTCAATTCTCTTATTCGTAAAAAATGGCAATACCAATCTGATAACAAAAGTGTTCTCAAGCAAAAAAAGATATTTCTTGACAGTTGGTCTCGATAACTGTGAAGAGAAAGCCAATTCCAGTTCTTTTACAAGGCTCCCTATCTGAAAAGCAAGTAGCGATACGACTCTGTTATATCCCTGGATATCATCAACCTCACCGATATCCTTAATATCCCACCTTACATATAGAGAATATATTTCAGAGAGATCTTTTTGTTTAACAAGTAAATTATCTTTCAATGAAACCGCCGGGTATCCCCCGTAAATCAAATATTCATTGAGAGAATCAGCGAGCTCTTTTTTCTCATCAGAGGTAATCTCTGTAATGTCTTTTTCAGAAATTTCTCCAGAGATCAGGTGCTCTAATTTAAAGCCCGAAAGCCTCCTGGCTAATTCTCCTGCACCCTTGAATTCTAAGAACTCCACAAAACTCAAAGGCTTGACCATAAAGCGATATATTCTGCCAGTAAGGCGATCAGTGAACTTCTTCTTAATCTCTAAGGACGAAGAACCTGTGACTATAAACTTAAGATGTGGTTTATAATGATCATGAAGATACTTCAAAAAAGATGAGGGTTTATCTAAGTGCTGAATTTCGTCTATGAAAACATAAATCCGTTTGCTCTGATCAGCCCCTTTCTCCCTCAGTATTTGCAGGAAGTCATCAAAATTTTTCAAATTCTGCAGTAGATTAAAATCATGAATATTTTCAAGATCTAAATAAATTATTTGCGATAAGGAGATGTTGCTATCCAGCAAATGTTTCATTAAAAGATACAATAGTGAGGTCTTGCCCGTTTGCCTTGCG
>JACIXO010000150.1 GCA_014360385.1 Actinomycetota bacterium
GGCGTGGTGGTGTATTTTTTGTTGATGATAATTTTATTGGGAATAGAAAGAAACTTAAAAAGGAACATCTTCCAGCAATAATTGAGTGGCAGAAAGAAAAAGGGTACCCCTTCTCATTTAACACCCAGGCTTCTATCAATCTTGCTGATGATGATAAATTAATAAAACTGATGGTGGAGGCAGGGTTTACTGCTGTATTTGTAGGCGTTGAGACTCCTGATTCAGGAAGCCTCGAGGAATGTGGAAAATATCAGAATAAAAACAGGGATATGATATCAGCTGTCAAAAAGCTTCAAGGTGCAGGTCTTGAGGTTCAGGGCGGCTTTATTGTTGGTTTTGACCATGATACACCCTCAATATTCCAGAGACAGATAGAGTTTATTCAAAAAAGTGGAATTGTGACTGCTATGGTTGGGCTTCTAACGGCTCTTCCCGAAACAAGATTATATAAGCGTCTTTTGAAAGCGGGGAGGTTGATTAAAGAGACTAGTGGCAATAATACAAAGGTTTCTTCCTTAAACTTTATCCCAAAAATGGATATGAAAGTCCTGATAGAAGGGTATAAAAGAATTCTTTCTACGATATATTCACCTAAATATTATTATCAGAGAGTAAAGACTTTTTTACGGGAGTTCAAGCCTCCTAAAAGAAAGCTTCCAAGAGTGAGATTTTATCACATAAAAGCTTTCTTCAGTTCACTATGGCTTTTGGGCTTTAGATACAAGGGAAAAAGATATTTCTGGAGACTGATCCTTTGGAGTCTACTTAGGCGTCCTTCCATGTTGCCCTATGCTGTAGGATATTCTCTTGTCGGAATTCATTTCAGAAAGATTTCCTGATGGAAACTATAAATACTATAAATAATACTATAAATATATACAGGAATATTTTTATAGAAATTCTTTGTTATTTTTTTGGAGCTGTCCCCTTCTGCTACATAATTGGCAAAATTCATAGCCGAAAAGATCTTACAAAAATAGGTGATAGAAATCCTGGAGGATGGAACCTTATATTCAATGTGTCAAAATTCTGGGGGATCATAGGTTCTCTTCTTGATTTTTCTAAAGGTCTTGTATCATATTTTTTAGCTTATAGGTTCTCTCAACTTGAACTTGTAGCAATCCTTGGAGGGTGTGCAGCAGTAGCAGGGCATAACTATTCACCTTATCTTAAATTTTCAGGTGGGAAAGGACTTGCTGCGACAATAGGAGTATTTTTTGCCGTTAATCCTTTTTCACTTGCTGTATTTGGAGCGGTTATAGTAACTTCTATTTTTCTTTTAAGAAATATGATATGGAGTGTAATGCTGGCTATAATTTTCTCTGGAATTTTTTTGTGGGCATGGGAAAGCCAGGGATTATATATATTACTTAGCATCATCCTCCTCCTGGTTGTCATACCAAAACATATTAACTATACTTTAAGACTTTCCCAGAATTTCAAAATCAGAAAAGAGGAAAGTGTAAAAGACCTTTTCACTCCTAAAATTAGATAATGTGTCTTTTTTATGAGGATTTAATCTCACCAAATGTTACGTCTTCAGTTTCGTCCGGGTAATCACTGTCTAAAAGTTTCAAGTTTTTCCCATCTGAAGCATCGTATATTCTTCCTTTCCAGTATATTCCGTGCTTTAATTTGCTCTGGAGAACTGAATTTATTGATATAACAATTATATAGAGCATAGATAATGGGTGAAGAAGAGCATCAAAGACTTTCCCCTTGAATCTTATTGAGAGCATAAGTCTTATTAAAAGTATTATGAAAATTTGGATAGTTATGAGATTGGTAATTAATGGTGACCAGTCGAAAACGAAAAGCCCAAGAGGTAGCAGTATGAAAGGGAAAAGAAAAACTGCAGAAAAAAGGATTGTAATTGTGAACTGCACAGTTGCGTTGTAATTAAAAGCAGCAAAAATGAACCTTGAAAAGCCATAAATTAAATCTTCAAAATTTTTATACATTCGACAGTATATATTTTTCCTTGCATCAAATATCATAAACTTATAACCATGTCTTTTAACTTGCTTTGAAATATGTACATCTTCAAGAACTTTATTTCTTACTGACTTGTGTCCTCCAATTTTCTGGTATACATCTTTCTTAAACATCATAAATTGTCCTATTGCAGTGCAGAAAAAGGGGCTTCTTGAATTTTTTACTAATGCCAGAGGCAAAAAGCCTAAGATAAAAAAGTTTATGAAACTCACCAGTATTCTCTCGTGGATGCTAACCATTATCTGTAATGGGTAGGCAGATAGGGCATCCAGGTTATTTCTAATAAGGCAGCTTATTGCATTTGAAATGGAATCTCTAAAATGGAATGTATCTGCATCTGTAAAAATTAGGTATTCACCTTTTGCATGCTTTGAAAGCTGGTAACACGCATAACTTTTGCCAAGCCATCCATGGGGAAGCGGTGCTCCGTTTATTAGTCTTACCTTACTATTTTTTTCTGCTATCTTGTTTACAACGACAGCTGTATTATCAGTAGAGTTATCATTGAGAACAAGTATCTCTATATTTGGATAGCTTTGTTTTAACAGGGATTTAATGCACTTACCTATATTTTTTGCCTCATTTCTTGCGGGTATTAGAATGGATATTAAAGGCAAAGAACTTTTCAGGGAATCAGGTATTGTAAATCTGGAAATGTCTTTAAATAGGAAGTTATTAACCAGGAAATTAGCAAAAATTATTGTAAGTACACCGGTTATAACATACTGATAAAGTAAAAATGAGTCCATTTTTAAAAATATAAAGAATTATAAAACTATAAAGAAAGTATAAAGACCTACAAAGAAAAAATAAAGCAAAGCAAAAATAAAAAAGTCTATCCTAAAGTCATGTTTGCATTTTTAAGTTTAGTTAAGAGTTTACTATTACTTGAAAAAAATAAGATAGAATTAATATAACATAATTAGCACCAATGTAAAGAAACTATCGGTCTTAAAGAAACTATAGTTCTATATTATCTCTCTTATCTCTCTCGATTTTATCTTTCTTGATTCTTTATCGATCCTTTATCTTTAGTTAAAACACCTTCTACCCTAAAGGTATTCTTGGCCTCTCTTTTCCTTACGTTCTGTAAATCGAGAATTTCGCTGGCAATCTTTTGAATAATGTGCGGTTTTGTAAGGATTTTTGTAGTATGAAAGTAGTTTAACCAGTAAATTCTGGGTTTTCCGAGTTCTTCCCAGAGCTCCATAGTCGATCTCTTTGAGAAGTAGAAATCAAGTCTAGAATTAATCATCAAAACTTTTTTTGGATCAACTTTGTGAGCAAACAGAAGTGGGTCGCAGAGAAAACATTTTCTGGGAAGTAATTCCTTAAGCGAAGGATAATGATTCATACCTGGAGTGAGTTTTTCGGGAGATACTTCTTTGAATTTTTTAGAGAAGTCATGGAACTTAGAATAAAATTCTTTGCATTTTTCTTCAGTAATATGATCTTCCGGGATGCAATTGCCTTTCAAGATGAATCTTAGAAGTCCGTTCCAGTGAATTTCTTTCCAGTTGCCGCCACCCATCAGGAGTATTGTCTTATTTATTCTTTTATCCTGTGACGCTGTAATCAAAGAAACCATACTTCCAAGGCTTATTCCGCATATGTTGATACTTTCTACAGGGAAAGCGCCCAGTATTATGTCTATCAGTCTTTTTACATCTACTACACTCTGGTGAAAAAATTCAAGGGTCTCTATGTCATCATAGTATATCAATCTTCGTCCACTTTTTTCATATCGGGGTCTTCTATTGAGATGAAAAGGTAGGTTAATAAATGCACAGGCTATCCCTTTTTCAAGCATCTTACCTATGAAATAATAGTAGTTATAAAGTCTGTTAAAATCACTCATGAATCCATGGATAAGGATAAGAATTGGAATAGAATTTTCTTTGTCATTTGGGTGTAGAACCATGGTATCAGGGTAATCTAGATGTCTACTTAATTTTGTTGTGGATTTAGATCCAGGATCAGGCTTGTAAATCCCCGGGAAAAATAGTTCACAGTAGACCCGGTCATTTATTTCAATACCTGTTTTATACGGGGAACTGTATGTTAGAAGAAAACTGGTAACTGTAAGCCTGGCAGGGAATGCACTCTCGGAAGAATTATTTTCTTCTACCCTGGTAATGGTAAAATCTAACTCTTTAGTTTTGTCATAAGTGTATAGTCGGGTATTTTCTTCCATTTTGTGCTCCTACTGATTTTATCATGCAGAAAAGGTTT
>JACIXO010000151.1 GCA_014360385.1 Actinomycetota bacterium
TGGAAAAGTAGGAAATAAGATTTTGGAAGTAAGAAACCTAACTAAAGTTCCTTATTTTTATAATATAAATTTTTATATAAGAGAGGGAGAAATTGTCGGTTTAAGTGGACTTGAAGGTTGCGGTCGATATGAGGTTGGAAGAGCATTAGCTGGATTAATAACTCCAAATACAGGTGAAATATTATACAATGGTAAGAAAATAAGAATAATGAATTCTTCTTTTGCATTAAAGAATGGCATATGTTTATTGCCCAGGGATAGAAAAGGCGAAGGCCTTTTTAGTCTATTGAATATACTTTATAATTTATCGTTTGTTAAATTGCAAGAAGATATTGTTTTAAATGGTAAAAAATATGAGAAAGTTGCCTTAAATTATATTGATAAATTACGAATAAAATGCTCAAGTTTAAGACAAAATATAAATGAATTGAGTGGAGGTAATCAACAAAAATGTGTAGTATCTCGTTGTTTGTCAATTAATCCTATTATTTATATTCTAGAAGAGCCTACTAGAGGAATTGACATAAAAACAAAAGTTGAAATTTTTGAGATCATGGATAATGTGGTAAAAAAAGGTAGTGGTATTTTGTTAATTTCTTCAGAATTACAAGAACTTATAAATATATGTGACAGAATTCTGGTGATGTATAGTGGTAGAATTGTTGCTGATTTAAAAAGAGAAGAATTTTCTTCTGAAAAAATTATGATGTATGCCACTGGTGCAGTAGGAAGTAAATGTTAAGCATATTATGTAGGAAAGGGGGAATTTTATGAAAATAAAAAGATGGGGGGAAGAAGTAGCGTTTGGAGCGGAATGTGATGCTTTATATTTTGGAATGGGATGGTCTAAAAATGACTTGAATAAACCGAATATAATTATAGAAAGTGTGTGGGGCGATAGTCACCCAGGAAGTGTACATTTAAATGAGTTAGTTGAGCATATATCATTCGGAGTTTTAGAAAGTGGTGGTAGGCACGCACGTTATACTGTTACTGATATGTGTGATGGCGTATGTCAGGGTTTATTAGGAATGAGCTATGCATTGTTGTCAAGGGAGGTTATTGCTTCGATGGTAGAGATTCATATAGCCGCTGCACCAATTGAGGGTGTAGTATTAGTTTCTTCTTGTGATAAATCAATTCCAGCGCATCTATGTGCGGCTGCGAGGATAAACTTGCCTACCATTTTATTGCCAGGGGGTGTTATGGCTACTGCACCAAACTTTTTATCAACGGATAAACTTTGGGAATATGAGAGAAAGCTAGTTTCTGGCGAGATTGAGTATGATGAGTTTTTGGAATTACAGAGATTTACATGTCCAAGTGGAGGGGCTTGTCAGGGAATGGGGACTGCAAACACTATGCAGGCTATGGCAGAAGCATTGGGGCTAGCACTACCATGGAGCGCAATGGCCCCTGCGTCAAGTGTTGAAATAAAGAGGATTGCGAGAGATACAGGTAAAATGGTTGTTGAATTAGTAAAATCTGGGATAAAAGTAAGTGATATTGTAACAGAAGAATCGTTCAAAAATGCAATAGCTGTCCATGCAGCTATAGGTGGTTCAGCAAATGCTGTTATTCATTTGATTGCAATGGCAAAAGAAATGGGAATAGAATTAAAAGCTGAAGTTTTTGATGAAATAAATCGAAGGGTTCCAGTCATTGCGAATGTTGCACCTGTTGGGAAATATTCTCCAGAGTTGTTTTGGTATGCTGGAGGGATACCTAAGATTATGATGGAAATTGTAGATTTTTTAAACCTTAACGTACTTACTGTTAGTGGAAAAACGCTTGGTGAAAATTTAAAAGAAGTTGAAAAAAGTAAATATCAAATAAATTTGGCAAATAGTTATTTAATGAATTTTGGCTTACTACCAGATGATATTATAAAAAGTATTAAAAATCCAATTTATAAAGAAGGTGGGTTAGCAATATTGAAAGGCAATATGTGTCCTTGTGGTTCGATAGTTAAACACTCATCAGTTGTTCCTGAAATGATGGTTCACATTGGTAAGGCTCGTGTATTTGATGATGAAGATGCTGCTATAAATTCTATAATAAATGGTTTAGTTAAACCGGGAGATATAATTATAATTAGATACCAAGGTCCAAAGGCAAAAGGTGCACCAGAAATGTTTAGAATTGCTGATTATATTTCAAAAAGGCCAGAACTTAAAACTACTACAGCAATCATAACGGATGGAAGATTTTCGGGGTTTTCAAAAGGTCCGGCAATTGGATATGTTACACCAGAGGCTTATGAGGGAGCATATTTTGGTCTTGTAGAGGATGGTGATGAGATAGAGATTAATATTCCTCAAAGGAGAGTAGATATTATAAGTGTCAGAACCGAGAATAATAAGAATGTAAGAGATATAGAAGAGATAATGAGGGAAAGAAGAAAAAAATGGAAAAAACCTATTATTGAGCTTCCAGAAGGGATATTATCACTATATCAAAAATGTGCTGGACAGTTATTATTAGAAGGAGGTAGGATTTCTATGTATAAATAAAAGAGTTGGTATTTATTGCATAAGAAAGGTGGGATTAAAATATGAAAGTTGAAGAAAAAATTAAACAATTGGGGTTAAAAATTCCTGATGTTCCTAAGCCAGATGCAAATTATATTCCTGCAAGACGGGTAGGGAATATAATTTATATATCTGGACAAGGATGTGATATTAATGAGATGAGTTCTATTAAAGGTAGAGTAGGTGAGTTTGTTTCAGAAGAGGAAGGTTACAATGCTGCGAAATTTGCTGTTTTAAATTGCTTAGCAGTGTTAAAGTCTGAGATTAAAAGTTTAGACAAAGTAAAAAAAGTTGTTTATTTACGTGGCTATATATGTAGTTCATCTAGCTATAATAATCAGCATAAGGTTTTAAATGGAGCGTCAGATCTATTAATTGATATTTTTGGTGAAAAGGGTAAACATGCTAGATGTGCAATAGGTGTAAATAGTCTTCCTAATGGTATACCAGTTGAAATTGAAATGATTGTAGAAGTTGAGGAGTAAGTTAGACTTCTTCATTGTTATTTTATAAATTTGTAATATCTAAGAGGTCTGTTTACAGTTAGAAAGAGTCTTTTTTAAATGAAATTTAGTAAAGCTTATTGAATGCCTAAAATTGTTACAAACATAGATAAAACATGCTTAATTTTATTTTGTATGTAACAGCATATAATAATAGAGCATCTAAGGTCTTCATATTTGATAGATAATTTTAACATAAAGTGTAAACACAAAGCTTAGATGATACATATAATAATATATGTTGTGTTTTATTGTAATCTACTGGAATATATCCATAAGTTGTTCTTTTTGTAGCAAAATTTGATGAAAATTAGAATATTATAATTTTACCAAAAAGAGCTGTACATCTAATTACAACTAGATTTATTAAGTAATGTAATTTATAAAATAATGCAATTATATTGTTGGCTGGAAGGGAGAGGAAAACTGTGGAAAAAAGTATTCTTGATGAATATAGAAATCTGTATTCAGGTGTTATCAGCGATATTTTAGATACCCTTGGATTTAGAAATCAAGTAATGAATTATAAGATAAGACCTATATATCCAGAAGCTAAGATTGTAGGTTTTGCATTTACAATATATGCAGAAAAGATGGTTGGAAAATGTTTACCTGTATTAGATAGATATAAGATTGAGTTTGAAGCAATCGACTTATTAAAAAAAGATGACGTTGTAGTTGTTGCAAATGCTAATTATTGTGGAGCTTTTTGGGGAGAATTATTGTCGACAAAAGCAAAAAGTAAGGGGGCTAGAGGTGCAATAATTGAAGGGTTTGCTCGGGATTGTGCTAAGATAAAGGAACTGGATTTTCCAGTTTTTTCTATTGGGATTACTCCTGCTGACTCACATATGAGAGTTGAAGCAGTATCTTTTGGTCACGTTGTTACATGCGGTGGTGTCAAAGTAAATCAAGGTGATTTAATATTTGCTGATTTTGATGGAGTGGTGGTTATACCTAGCGAAATTATTGAACCTGTATTGATAAAAGCAAAGGAAAAAGGTTTAACTGAAGGAAAAGTAAGAGATGAACTTAGAGGGGGGAAATCAGTTAAAGAGGTGTACAAAAAATATAAGGTTATGTAGTTGGAAGTAATAGTAGAAAAACATTAAACAACAAAGTGATAATAGTAATTTAGTGAATAATCAAGTAAAAGTTTTTCTTTAA
>JACIXO010000152.1 GCA_014360385.1 Actinomycetota bacterium
GTTAGAGGAATGAAAGATGGTACTTGGCAAAGTAATCGGAACCGTGGTTTCTACTCAAAAAGATAAGGGTTTTATTGGAAAAAAGCTTCTGATCGTAAAAGCTATTGACCTTGAAGGAAATTTGCTTGAGCCATTTGTAGTCGCTGTGGATGCAGTAGGGGTGGGTATTGGCGAAAAAGTCCTGGTAGTTAATGGTAGTTCAGCAAGGATGACTGATGAGACGAGGGATAGGAGTATAGATTCTGTAATTGTAGCCAAGGTTGATAGTATTCAGGTGGAAGTATAATGAAAATTCTCCAAAAGCTTTAAAGCCCCCTAATTTCCCCCCTAATTTCCTTATAAAAGAGGGAAGGATTTCTGCCTATCCAAAAGATATGACGAATAATTTTCTTCTTACCAACCATTGACTTGACTAAAATTATTATTTAGACTAATATTAAAACTAAAATGATAGTAACAATAATTACTATCATTAATAACTGAATATCGTTAACAATAATAAGATAGTTTTCACTTTTCTTGAAACCTTCTTTCTGTTCTGGTTACTTATACTTTTTCGGTAATTACACTTTTTCGGTGCCCAGGTTAAGGCTTGGCTAAAATCGAATAAAAGATTGGAAAAAGCTGATTAAAAAGATTCTTATCTATAATTGCCATTAATTGCCATTCAAAAGATCCAGGAGATCTAAGATGGAAGTTAATACTACGCAAAAAATGGATGAAGTAAATGACAAAACTAAGTACTGGGAAACAAGACTAAAAGAGATGGGATACAGACTAAGTGGTCCCAGAAGGATTATTCTTAGCAAACTAAGTGAAAACCGTGAGTATTTAAGTGCTGATGACATTTATATGATGGTAAAGAAAGAAAATCCGAATATAGGTATAGCTACTGTTTACAGGACGCTTGAGCTCCTGACCCGTCTGGATCTCATCTGCAAGATCAGTCTGGGAAGTTACAGGTCTTTTTACATGCTTTCAGAAAATTGTAAAAAAGAAGCAACAAACTACCTTATCTGCAACAAGTGTGGTAGAATTATAACGAACAATAAGTGTCTGGATAGTAATATAAGGATAAGATTAAAAGAGGATGCTGAGAAGAATATTTTCAAAAACTGTAGAATTAAAATAGATAATTACCAGATTTTTTTCACAGGGCTATGTGATAAGTGTGCGTAAGCCCTTAAAACTCTTGTTTTAGTGTGTGTTGCTGTTTCTACTACCCATTTTATACGCCCTTTTTTCATTTGACATTCTTTCCAGTGTTAGATATAATCAAGGTTTGGCAAAATCGCTTGTTACTACAGATAATCAGTATTATTATCATTATACATATGGTGATTGGGCGAGCTTAAGTTCTTTGTCTTTTAGTTCTTTACTTGCTTTTTTAGCCTGAGAATTATGAAAGGAGCGATTAATAATGGCTAAATTGATAGATGGAGATAGAATTTCTGAGGAAATAAAAGATGAAATAAGGAAGGAAGTTGAGAGACTTAAGGAGGAAGAAGGAGTAGTTCCTGGACTGGCTACTATTTTGGTTGGTGAAAATCCAGCATCTAAAGTATATGTGAATAGGAAACACAAGGCTTGTGAGGAAGTAGGTTTTAAGTCTGAACAGATAAAAATGGATGAAAGCGTGACTACTGATGATATATTGCTCGAAATAGAAAGGCTAAACACCAGGAAAGATATTCATGGAATTCTGGTTCAGCTCCCACTCCCCAAACACATAGATAGAAGAAAAGTTCTCGAAGCCATATCTCCTGATAAGGATGTTGACGGATTTCACCCTATCAATATGGGAAAGCTTCTTGCTAATAACGAAGCGCTTGTTCCTGCAACCCCTGCTGGGATTGTAGAGATGCTAAAAAGGGAGGATATTTCTCTAAAAGGTAAAGATGTCACAATAGTGGGGCACAGTGAAATTGTTGGAAAGCCGTGTGCCCTTCTTATGCTAAATGAGTGGGCAACACCTACTATATGCCATATCGAAACTAAGGATCTCAAAGTTCATACTCTTAAAGCTGATATTTTAATTGTTGCCGCAGGAGTACCCTATTTAATTAAAGAAGATATGGTAAAAGAAGGAGCTGTAGTTATAGATGTGGGAATAAACAGAATAACTAAAGATCAGGCAAACGAAGAGCTTTTAGAGTGGAGAAAGGAAGACTTTGAGAAAAAAGGAGCTACACTTATTGGAGATGTAGATTTCCTAAGAGTAGAGCCAAAGGCAAGTTATATAACACCTGTTCCTGGCGGAGTAGGTCCTATGACTATAGCTATGCTTCTTAGTAACACATTAAAGGCGGCAAAGAATATTATGAGAAGGGAGGCTTCTAAGGTGAAGGAGTGCTACGGTGAACTTAAGGATATGACTAAAGATGAAATGATTGAAAACCTGGATAAGATGGTTGGAGAGTTGTTTGATAAGATTAATGTTCTCCAGAGCGAGATTGATGGGCTGAGAAGAGATATTGAGGAAAAGGAAAAGACCATCAAAGCGTTAAAGTCAAGTGTTAAGAGCCTGGATGACAAGTTTGAAAGAGTGTAAAAAGAGGCACTTGATAGATCATTTTGGCCAGGTTGCCTTATGATTTGTTTAGTAGGCAGCTTGTTTGGTAGGCAGTGGTTTGCACTTGCCTTATGCTTTGTGGAGATTGTTGCTGATTGAACTGTCTGGGTTATTGTAGATACTACGCTTGACTGGCATTTTTTAATTTCTTAATTTCTTAATTTCTTATCTTCTTTCTTGTCTTCTTATTTTTTACCCCTTTTTTACAGAGTATTTAAGAACTCTGCGCCCACATGATTGCACCGACATGGATTAAATCAGGATGATAATACCAGAGGATTGATTGCATTTTTTTAAGTATTTTTTGAAGGAAGCATTTCCAATTTCGTGATAGGGATAAAGATAGGTTTCCAAGAATCAGGCTGGGTGTTAAGAAAACCGTTTTAAGGCGAAGCGGGCATGGTTCCTCTCCGTATAAGAGAGGAGAGCGAAGCCTTAAAAATACCGAGCTAGCTTTGCCCCAGCAAGGCAAAGCTAGCGTGTTTTCGAAACACTTAAGCCTGATACAATAACTTTTTTCAATCATGGAAAAAGAAATGCTTCTTTTTTTGAAATTTGGATAGAAAAATACAGGACATTGTTATAATATAGAACAATATAGAGATGTAAACAATGTTACAATCTTAAAGCAGTAGAAAAAACATATAACATATAGAGATCATAACATATAGAGATCTATAGAGATCTGGTGACGTATAGGAGATTTGATGTCCTATACTTACTTAAGGCTTTTAAAGAAGACACTAAATGCAAATTTGTAAATTTTAATGAAATTTAGTGGTGAGTGTAAGAGGGGGTAACGATATGGCAAAGATATTAGACGGAAATAAAATGTCTGAAGAAATCAAGCAGGAAATAAAGCAGGAAGTAGAAGAAATGGTAAGATTAAAGGGAGTAAGACCAGGCCTTGCTGTAATTCTGGTTGGTGACAATCCTGCCTCCAAAGTCTATGTGAGAAACAAGCAAAAAGGCTGTGCCGATGTAGGAATGAGATCTGAGTATATTAAAATGGATGAGAATGTGACCACTGAAGAGGTTGTTGAAAAAATTGATGAGTTAAATCTTAGGAATGATATTCATGGGATACTGGTTCAACTTCCGCTTCCCCCTCAAATAGATAAAAATAAGGTTTTAGAAGCCATATTTCCAGAAAAGGATGTTGACGGATTTCACCCTATCAATATGGGAAAGCTTCTTGCCCAGGAAGAATGCCTTGTCCCTGCAACTCCTGCAGGAATAATGGAAATGCTGAGAAGAGAAAACATAAGCGTGAAAGGGAAGGATGCCACAGTGGTGGGCCGAAGTGTAATTGTTGGGAGGCCGTTTAGCATACTTCTTATAAATGAGTCTGCTACTGTAACAATATGTCACTCAAAAACAAGAGACATGAAGATGCACACAAGAAATGCAGATATATTGATAGCAGCCGCAGGAGTACCCTATTTAATTAAAGAAGATATGGTAAAAGAAGGAGCTGTAGTTATAGATGTGGGAATAAACAGAATAACTAAAGATCAGGCAAACGAAGAACTTTTAGAGTGGAGAAAGGAAGACTTTGAGAAAAAAGGTGCT
>JACIXO010000153.1 GCA_014360385.1 Actinomycetota bacterium
ATGACTTAGTACCTCTTCTTTTAGCCTGTGTTTATGGGGAGTTGAATGAAAGAAGTATTAGCTGGGACAACCAGAAGTGTGTATGCGTTGTGATTGCTTCAAAAAATTATCCAGAAAGCTCATCAAGTGGGGAAGTCATAGAAGGGCTTAGTGTGTTTGAAAACCAGGAAGATATTCTTATTTTTCATGCTGGCACGAAGAAAAGAGGTTGTGATATAGTTACCAGCGGGGGGAGGATTTTGTCTGTTGTTTCCAGGGCTTCAACTTTTAAAGAGGCAAGAGAAAAGGTTTATTCAGCAATTAATAATATAAAATTTGAGGGAATGCAATTCCGAAGAGACATTGCTTTAAGAGTAGAAGAAGGGAGCCAAATTGAGTGGAAAGAAAGTCTCTATAGTAATGGGAAGCCCGAGTGATAAAGAAGTGATGGAAAAGGCCATAGAGGTATTGGAAGAGTTCGGTGTCGATTATGAGGTTAACATACTCTCAGCTCACAGAATGCCAAACAAAACTTCATCCTTTGCAAAAAGTGCTGACTCAAGGGGAATAGAGGTAATTATTGCTGGAGCAGGAAAAGCAGCTCATCTTCCTGGAGTTGTTGCCTCCTACACTACTGTTCCTGTTATAGGGGTTCCAATTATGACTGAAGATCTTCGTGGTATTGATTCTCTTCTTTCTATTGTGCAGATGCCTCCTGGTGTGCCTGTTGGATGTGTAGCTATAAATGGAGCCAGAAATGCGGCACTTCTTGCGCTGGAGATACTTTCTTTGAAATACGAAGATATTAAAAAAAGACTTATAGAATACAGAAAGAAGCTAGAAAATTCTGAGGGATAAATTGAATTATTGAATTATGGGTGACGAAATAAAGATAAAAGTCAGAGATTTTGGCTTTTATTATGGAAATACGAAAGTCCTCTCAGGTATTAGTATGGATATTAAGAGAAACGCTATTACTGCTATTATAGGTCCTTCGGGCTGTGGTAAATCTACATTTCTTCGCTCCTTTAACAGAATGAATGATTTGATTCCCAGGACAAGAGTGGAGGGAACAGTAGAAATTGACGGAGTCAACATATATGATGACAGTGTAGATGTTGTTGAACTCAGAAAAAGAGTAGGCATGGTGTTCCAGAGACCAAATCCATTTCCCAAGACCATTTATGATAATGTTGTATATGGACCCAAACTTCATGGAAGATACTCTAAGAGTGAATTGGACCAGATTGTAGAAGTAAGTTTAAAGAAAGCTGTTCTCTGGGATGAAGTAAAGCATAAGCTTCATTCCAGTGCTTTAGAACTTTCAGGAGGACAGCAGCAGAGGTTATGTATAGCAAGAGTTCTGGCTGTAAATCCAGAGATTATCTTGATGGATGAACCTGCCTCTGCTCTTGACCCTATATCGACACAAAAGATTGAAGATTTGATGGATGAGCTAAAAGAAAATTATACCATTGTTATAGTAACCCACAACATGCAGCAAGCTGCAAGAGTTTCTCAGAAAACCGCCTTTTTCCTCATGGAAGGCCCAGGTGAGCCTGCTACACTTATAGAGTATGACGACACCAATAAGATTTTCACAAATCCAAGAGACAAAAGAACTGAGGATTATATTACAGGTAGATTCGGGTAAGTCCTGGATAAACCCTTGAAGATTAGGTAAGTTTATCATCGATTAGTTAAGTGTATGAGACTTCGAGGAACTTTCTTTCCTCTGCCATCAAAATTTTAATAGTTAATGCTACTGATGGTGCTATTCTGCTGTAAAAAGGTATACTGCTCCTGAAATAGCTCTTAAAATAAAGCACAGCCTTGTTTCTATTTCAAAATGCATTGAAAATTTTATAAAAGTAGTATACCTTTTAGAGAAAGATTTTCCTTTGGAAAAATAACAAGGCTGACTGAAATATCTTAAAAAAGGTAGTATCCGAGTACAAAGACCTATACAGTAGGTATATTAAAAACTTCTATCTAAAAGAGAGGCTGGATGAGCTATCAGGCTATATTTAGTAGCAATAAAAAAGGGGCACAAAATGGTAAAAACAAAAATATTCAACCATTAGCTAGGAGGTTTTTTGAGTAATAATAGTATAAATAGCATAAAAGAGATAGTTAATACAAGTGAAATAGCAAATGAGATAAAAAATCTCGCAGCTCAGTCAAGTAATGAAGAAGAACTTAAGATAAAAGTCGAGTATTATCTAAGAAAAAAGATATTTGATGAGTGGCAAATTCCATGGGCTTCATATGAGCATAGAACCCTTATTTCGGGAGTAAGAAAAGATGCTCTTTACGGTCATGTAGTGATTGAATACAAAACTCCAGGAAAACTATCAGATAAAAATAAGTTTGAAAATTTTAAAGCTAAAGTAAAACAATATATTTCTGAAGAAGCAGTTGAAGAGCAGTTTTTTAACAGATATTTTGGTGTTCTAATAGATGGCGAGAAAATAGCTTTCATAAGGTTTAGGAAAGGAGAATGGGAAGAACCCCAGAAACCTTTAGACATCAATGCTTACACAATCCTTAGACTTTTAGAAGCAATAAGGGGTCTTACTAGAAAACCAATAGATGTTGAATTTTTGTTAAATGACTTTGGTCCCAAAAGTTATATAAGTAAAAGTTGCATACTATCATTATACCAAGCACTAAAGAAACCAAAAACTCCCAGAACTACAATGTTGTTTGATGATTGGAAAACTGTTTTTTCCCAAATATGTGCATACTCAAAGGAAAAACTAATAGGAATTATTAGATATTATGAATTGGATGATAAAAATCCAGAAGTTGAAAAACTTCTATTTTGTATACACACTTATTATACCTTGCTTATGAAATTACTGACTTCAGAAATTGTTACATTATTTGCTGATAGCATAATTGGATCTTACTTAAAAAGATTAGAAGAAGCTTATTACATAGGTCATAAAGAAATGCAGCAAGAGCTAAAAGAATTAGTTATGCAAGTTTTTTTCTGTAATTTTGTCCATCACTTACTCCAATTAAACCTATATTATTGCCACAAGACTTTCCATTTCCGTCTTTGGCTCTTTTTAGATTATAGTTTCTTATGTAATCCATCTTAAAAGATATTTTCTAGACTTAAAACCACTCTTCATTTTGTTCCATAGCTACTTAACATATAAGCCTTATCTTACACTTTGGTTATTTTAAAAATATCCTAATAACTTTTGTTATTCTTTTAATTTTAGAAATTTAATCTTTCTAACATAAATACTCTTCTTAAATGTTTTGACATCTGATATTTCATACCCTATAATACCTCAATCAAGCAATGATAAATGTGAATTTAAAGGCAATAAAAATTCAGTCCCATAATCTGGAAGCGAATTATTTTAAGGTATATTGAGATAACTTTTATTCAGATAACTCTTACAATTTCCGATAATCTAACTGGAATTACTTTGAAACCGATGCCTGTTCTTTATCTTCTTGATTGGTGGGCAGTAAACAAAAACAAATGGGGTGAAGTGGTCCAATGAAAGAATATCGTTTAACCAGAGAAGGTTACGAAATGCTATCAAGGGAGCTTGAAGATCTGGTTAAGAATAAGAGAAGAGAAGTAGCGGAAAGACTAAAAGAAGCTAAGAAGTTTGGCGGGAGTGAGCTAGGAGAAAACTCTGAGTATGAGTATGCTAAGAATGAGCAAGCTTTTATAGAAGGAAGAATAGAACAGTTAAGTGAAATTTTACAGAATTGTGTTATAGTTGATGAAAAGGACAGAGAGAGTGAAGTTGTTGATGTCGGATCTACTGTCATAGTAAAGGATTTGGATGAAAATAGGACGAAGAAGTTTAAGCTGGTAAGTGCTGTGGAATCCAATCCTGAGACAGGTAAGATATCTGATGAATCCCCTCTTGGCAAGACACTTTTAAATAAGAAGATAGGTGACGTTGTTGAGGTGAAAACTCCGCAGAAAATAAAAAAATTTAAAATAATTGACATAGTATGAGATTAGTTTGTATTTATTAGCCATCATATTAGTCATACCATAATATTAGTCATAAGTAGAGTCGTTAGGATAATGAAGATAGATGATGAAAACATAAAGTATCCATTAGAGCTGGAAGGGCCAGTCAGTGAGCCGTTAAAAATAAAATTAAACAAAATAG
>JACIXO010000154.1 GCA_014360385.1 Actinomycetota bacterium
GTGCTATTATGGCAAGTAATCCGTATAAAGCAGTGGAAGGTGCAAATCTTTTAGTTCTAGTTACGGAATGGAATGAATTTAAGGATCTAGACTACATAAAGATAAAAAAGTTAATGAAAACCCCTAACATAATTGATGGAAGAAACTTTCTTGACAAGAAGAGCCTGACTGAAATGGGATTTACATACAGAGGAATAGGAATTTAGAAAGAATGTAGTTTGGAAAAAATATAGTTTGAGAAAGGAAATTTTGAATAGTTTTGGATAGATAGGAGGCTAGTGTTGATAGAAGGTGTTAAAACAAAAAAGCTAAGAGTGATTCCCGATGAGCGAGGTCGTCTTATGGAAATGCTTCGCTCAGACGATGACTTGTTCATAAAGTTTGGTCAGGTTTATATGACTACTGCTTACCCTGGAGTAGTAAAGGGCTGGCATTACCACAAAATCCAGACAGACAACATGGTGGTGGTGAAAGGAATGATGAAAATAGTACTATACGATGGCAGAAAAGATTCACCCACCTATCAGGAGATAAATGAGTTCTTTATGGGAGAACACAACCCCATGCTTTTACAGATACCGAGTTATGTTTATCATGGGTTTAAATGCATAAGCGAAAGTGAAGCTATATGTATAAATATACCAACTGAGGTTTATAATTATGAAAATCCTGATGAATATAGAATAGACCCTCACAGCGGGGAGATACCTTATGACTGGTCTCGGAAGGACAGGTGAGGTTAAAGTAAAGTAAGTCAAATAATAGAAGAGTAATGCATAAAGAGAGTATAATACAGAAAAAAATAATGGAATATGATGCAGAAAAAAATAGCTGTATAGTAGTGCAAAAGGGAAAGGCTGTGCAGGGCAAAAGAATAGTAATTCAAATAATGGTAATATAGTTCAAGTAATACTAATTTAAAGTGGTTTAATACTAATTTAAAGTAGTTTAAGGAGTAGAGGTATTAAGGAAACAGAGAGAACAAAAGGAAAGGAAGGAAAGGTTGGAAGAGAGAACATTCAAAACACTTCTTGTAACAGGAGGAGCAGGATTTATAGGTAGTAATTTTATCCACTATATAATAAGAAAATATCCTGAGTATAAGGTTATCAATCTGGATAAATTAACCTACGCTGGCAATCTCGAGAATTTGCGTGATATTGAGAATAATCCCAGCTATAGGTTTATAAAAGGGGATATTTGTAATAGAGAGCTTGTGGATGAGCTTTTCAAATACAACAAAATTGATGCTGTTATAAACTTTGCGGCAGAATCTCATGTTGATAGATCGATTGTAGATCCAGGCGTGTTTATACAAACGGACGTATACGGGGTTTATGTACTTCTGGAGGCTGTAAAGAAGTACAAAACCAAGGTTTTTCTCCAGATATCAACTGATGAGGTGTATGGTTCAATAGAAAAAGGATCCTTTAAAGAAGACGATCCTCTAAGACCTAATAGTCCCTATTCTGCCTCGAAAGCGGGGGCTGAGATGATAGTTCGCTCTTTTTATAAAACTTATGGCACCCCTATACTCATAACGCGAACCTCAAATAATTTTGGCCCTTATCAGTATCCTGAAAAATTGATTCCACTGTTTGTGACGAATTTAATTGATGATAAAAAAGTTCCCCTTTACGGTGACGGGATGAACGTAAGAGACTGGATATATGTGGAGGATAACTGTATTGCTATTGACCTTGTTCTTCACAAAGGAAAAATAGGAGAGGTTTATAATATAGGTGCAGGAAATGAAAAGCCAAATATCTGGATTACCAAAAAGCTGCTGGAAATACTTGGAAAACCTGAGTCAATGATCGAACCTGTTGAGGATAGACCTGGCCATGACAGACGCTATTCTGTTGACTGCACCAAAATAAAAACTGAACTTGGTTGGTCCCCTCAGAATAATTTTGAAGAAGCTTTAGAAAAGACTGTTTTATGGTACGTAAACAATGAATGGTGGTGGAGACCACTTAAGGAGAAGCTCTAAATCCTGATTGTACCGAGAACTCCTCTCACCCCGCCTTGTATTTTTTTAATAAAATGTTTAATATATTATTTGTTAAATATTATCATAAAATTATTAAATCTTAAGTTAATAGAAAGGGTGAGGGGAAAATGGTTTTTTCAGGAAAAGTAAGTCATGCTGAAGAAAATTATGAAAATGTTTTACCAGAAAACAAAAAGTCTCGAACACTTCTTACCATAACTGGAGAAGAAGCAAAGATAGAGGGTAAACTTATAGTTTCACAATCTATAGAAATAGATTGTGAGGTAAAGGGAGAACTTGAAGTGAATGGAGAGCTAGTCATTCAGAGAAATGGCTTTGTAAATGCAGATGTTAAAACTGTAGATGCTCAAATAATTGGCTCATATCAGGGTAATATGGAAGCTACAGGCAATGTTGAAATAAAGGAAACTGGAAGGGTGCATGGTAACATAAAGACAGATTCACTTATAATAAATAAGGGTGGGATTTTCAGTGGAAATGTAACAAGAATTTCAGAAGAAAAAGAAAAAATCAAACCAAAACCAAAATATGGAAAAGTCCTGGATTTTGAAACAGAGAAGCTGGAAGAAAAAATAGAAGAGGAAGAAAAAACTGAAACAGAGCTTGGTTAGTAAAAGCTAAAAAGAAAACAGGGTTCTGTTCTAGTTTAATTTAGATCTTTCAAAGCTTTTAGGGTCTCCAGAGCATCAATTGCAGGTTGATATATTTGCATAATTCGGATATTGGTAATTCTCCAAAGATACAAAGTCTACTTCATGTTTGTATACATCCCTCCAGAAAAACTTGTAGTTTATATTACTTATTAGTAATTAGACTTCTAATATTTTATGAAAATATTGGAAATTAATTTGTACTAACCAATTGAATTATTAAGCCAGAATTAATTGTAGAAATAGTCTATTAGTTTTAATTTTAGGGAATGGAAAGTAGCCACTTCCATAAAGGTAGAAAGGTAATTTTTTTCCCATGAATTATCTCTTCGGATTCTTTATCCCAGTTTATGATTAGTAAGTTACTACAGCTTAACTCCTGGCATGCTTCAAGTAGAGCTTTTGTTTCTCTTTCCTTTACTTTTATATCATCTACATAGTAGCAAACCTGAATTAGCATATTAATGTTATTTCCATCTTTTATTAAAAAATCAACTTCCTTATTATTTCTTGTTTTGTAATAAAAAAAATCGATGTTTGGTTTATGTCCTCTTCTTAAAATTTCAATAAACACTAAATTTTCTATTATCTTGCCAAAATCAGGTGAAAACCGCGATGATGAAAGTAAAAATAGACCACTATCAATAAGGTAAATTTTCTTGGGTGTTTTTATCTGTTCCTTTGCTTTAAAAGAAAATCTATTTAAGAGAAAAACTAAGAAAGCTTCTTCCAGGTAACCTAAATAGTTCTGTAATGTAACTGTACTTCTAAATTCTAATAGGTTTTTAAGCTTTGAAAAACTAAATTCAGAGGAAAAGTTGTTTGTAAGATATTTATTGAGATCATAAATTTTCTGAGAAAATCTTAAATTATATCTTTTAACAACATCTTTAAATAGAATGGAGTTAGACAAAGTCTCTAAATAGATTTTAGCTTCAATGTTTTTAACTACAATTTCTGGAAAACCACCCACCCTAATATATTCGTTTAAGTAGCTCAAGATCTTTCCTTGAATTTCTGGGGTATTTAATTGCTCCTCTGTTACTGTTAGTCCTTTAGCAAGCAAAAACTCTCTAAAACTAAAAGGGAGTATTTCTATTGGGATATACCTCCCGGTTAATACTGTAGCTAGCTCTTTACTTAAAAGTTTTGCATTTGAACCCGTCAGTATTAAGTTGTATCCTCTTCTTTTAAGTTTATTTACAAAAAATTCCCATTTTTCTAAGTTCTGGATTTCATCAAAGAATATATACTTACTTTCAGGATAAACTTCAAATAGGGCTTTTATTAATTCATCGTAATCTTTTACTTTTAATATATTTTCATCATCGAAATTTAAATAGGCAAAGTTCTTTTCTTTCAAAAGTAAAAAACCAGTAACAGACTTTCCCGCTCTTCTTGGACCTATAATTATTTTTATTAAGTCAGTATCAATA
>JACIXO010000155.1 GCA_014360385.1 Actinomycetota bacterium
ATATTATCCAATATTTCTTTTTTAGTTTTTAGAAATTTATCCTCTTCCGGAAGAGTGATGACATAGCCAAGAGCTCTTCCTCTTGACACAATGGATATCTTATATATAGGATCAGTGTAGGGCAAAACATGGGATAAAAGAGCATGCCCTGCTTCATGGAAAGCAATTATTTCCTTTTCTCTCTCAGAAATAACCCTGGTTTTCTTCTCAGGTCCAGCTATTACTCTCTCTATTGCTTCTTCTATCTCAAACATGCTTATCTTCTTTTTGTTATGTCTTGCAGCAAGAAGTGATGCCTCATTCAAAAGATTAGCAAGGTCTGCTCCAGTGAATCCTGGAGTCTGCTTTGCAATAGTTTTTATATTCACATCTTTATCCAATGGCTTTCCACGTGCATGGATCTCAAGTATTTTTTCTCTTCCCACAAGGTCGGGCTTGTCCACAAGTATTTGTCTGTCAAATCTACCCGGTCTCAAAAGAGCAGGATCCAATATATCAGGCCTATTTGTAGCTGCAATCAAAATTACAGTACTATCCTGGTCAAATCCATCCATCTCGACCAGTAGCTGGTTTAGAGTCTGCTCTCTTTCATCATGACCTCCACCCAAACCTGCACCTCTATGTCTTCCAACCGCATCAATTTCATCCATAAATATTATCGAAGGCTGATTAGCTTTGGCCTGTGCAAATAAATCTCTTACTCTTGAAGCTCCTACACCCACAAACATTTCTACAAACTCAGAACCGCTGATACTAAAGAATGGAACACCTGCTTCTCCTGCCACCGCTCTTGCAAGTAAGGTTTTGCCTGTACCAGGAGGCCCATACAGTAAAACTCCTTTAGGAATTTTTGCTCCAATTGCCTTAAACTTATTAGGATTCTCCAAAAATTCCTCTATTTCTCTTAACTCCTCAACTGCTTCGTCAACTCCGGCCACATCCTTAAAGGTAACCCTTTGCTTGCCTTTATTAGCAACCCTCGCTCTACTCTTACCAAACTGAAGAACCTTGGAGCCTCCACCTTGAAGTTGATTCATCATGAAGAACAGAAGCCCAAACATTATCACAAATGGAAGTATGCCTATAAGCATCTGAAGCCATATGGACTGCTTCTGGTTATCAACCTTAAATGGAATGTTCTTTTCAAGAAGTAACTGCGTTATATCATAATTCGCAAGAAAGGAAACCTTAAATCTCGTACCATCCTTAAGTTGCCCCTCAATAATCTTATCCTCGCCTTTTATAAGTAGAGGCTCAGAAACACTGATCTCATCCCCTTTTACCTTCTCTACAAACTCATTTAAAGTGATTTCCTTTACTTCAGGTGCTAAAAAGAGGGGGTTACGGAAAATGAGAAACATCATCACTATTAGAAGTATTAAAAGAATTATATTTCTGGTGTTTTTACCCAAACTAAAACAACTCCTTATAAGCTAGAATAGATTTTTGAATTATATCACAATAATATAACTTAACTAACTACCATTTTCAATATATCCAATAAATGGAAGATTTCTATACTTTTCTGCCAGATCAAGTCCGTATCCTACAACGAATTTGTTAGGAATTTTAAAACCCATGTACTTTATTTTATTTTTTATTTTTCTTGGAACATCCTTGTCTAGAAGGGCACAAACCTCGATACTTCTTGGGTTTCTTGCTTCCAGATTCTTAATTAGGTAATTAAGCGTTCTTCCTGAATCAACTATATCTTCAATAATAATAACATCCTTGCCCTCTATATTAAGATCAAGATCTTTAGTGATTCTCACCACTCCTGAAGTTGCTCTTGAGTTTCCATAACTTGACACTGCCATAAAATCAAATATTACTGGTACTTTTATTTCCCTGCATATATCAGCCACAAAAATAAATGAACCACGAAGAATAGCAATTAAGATAGGCCTTCTATCCTTATAATCCCTCGTGATTCTTTCGCCAAGTTCTTTTACTTTCCCCAAAAGTTCATCTCTTGTAATTAAGACTTTTATCTTAACACCATCGGCTATAATAGAATTCTCATCCATGACTCCTCCACTTTATAACCTTAAGTTTTTTGTTCAAACCTGCTTATTTTCTCTATCTTCAAATCTCTTCAATTCTAAGGTATAGAATCTTTTTTGTATTGGAGTCTATTTTTACTCTTTCATCAATCCTGTATTTTCCAATCCATATTATTTTCTCTCCATCCACAAAAATTGGAATTTTCTGCCTCAAATATCTTGGAACTTTACAATCCACAAAAAAATCATGAAGTTTTTTTTCACCTTTCAAACCAAGCGGAAAAAATCTATCTCCTTTTTTCCAGCTTCTTATCTTTACAGGAAACTTTATCTTATGGTAATCAAGAAAAGCCTCCTTACTACTCATTCCCTCAAAACTTAACTTTTCCTCCTCTATATCCATGACCCTGGAAGATACTTTTATTCCGAACCGTTCATCTACTAGTTCACTCTTCTCAGCTGATTCTCCCACCACAATAATTTCTCTCTGAGTCTCGGTTGAGAATCCTTTCCCGTGTTCTTTCTCGTAATTATTAAGATAGACCCCAAGCTGACCCAAAGGATGAACATTTTCAGAAATGCCAATAGCTTTAGCCAAATCAGCCACATTAACAATACCCAGGTAGCATGAATCCTTTAACACTTTTACCCTACCAGCAATATCTATCACCCTCGTCTCTCCCCCAGTTTTTGCTGCACAAATCCTTTCAATATCTTCTATATTCTTAAAACTTACATTCTCGAGGTTGCCTTTTACCTTTTCTATTCCCAGAAGTAAAAGTCTTCTCCTCAACGCAAGCGGAAGCCTTTGTAGCTCTTTCAAGGGAATTTTTACAAGTCCAATCTTCCCAGAATTAGCCAACTTTTCGACAGAAGTCTCTCCAGCCAACTCCACATCCTCTCCTGTAAATGCTATTTCGTCAAACTTACTTTTGGAAAATTCATCAAGCAAACTATTTTCTTCTCTTATAACTTCTATAACTTTGAGAACATTTTTTTTAAAAGCTCGAGAGAAACTTCTTTCTATTTCAGGAATAAGTAGATTACGAATCTTGTTTCTAAAATATATACTCTCCAGATTTGTTCTGTCCACACAGTAAGGTATATTGTTTTTCTCCAGAAAGCTAATTATGTCTTTTCTGAAGGTATAGATAAGAGGCCTTATAAATTTCCCAGCTTTCGGAAGAATCCCACAAAGCCCTTTTACTCCAGTTCCTCTTATAAGATGCATTAAAAAAGTCTCCACATTATCATCAGCATTATGACCAGTTGCAATCTTAGTAGCTTTGTACTTACCTGATACCTCTTCTAGCATCTGGATTCTCAGACTTCTGGCTCCTTCCTGAAAAGTAAGCTTTCTTTGTCTGCACCACTCCTTTACATTTATCCTCTCAGTAGTAAGCTCTATGCCGAGGCTCTGACAAAGCTTCTCCACAAATAAAGCATCCTTTGCAGACTGTCCTCCTCTCGTCATGTGGTCTAAATGAAAGGCAAAAAGTGTTAAATTAAACCTGGGTCTTAAATAATCAAGAAGATAGGTTAAAAAAGTAGAATCTGGCCCACCTGAGAGAGAGACAAGTACCCTATCTTTCTCCTCCAGCATCCTAAATCTATCTATAGTTTTTTCTACATCTTTAACAAGTCTGTTCTTCGAAAGCTTACTTGAAAAAACCTGTTTTTCTATTTTTTCGGACATCACTCCAAATTTGGTTATAAGAAACAAAAATCTAGAATTTTGAACTTAAAAACTTGAAAGCTTTTTTCTCATGAAATCACTAGCCTCTTCAGGCGTAGCAATATTTATGTTGACTCCTGTTCCTATCTCAAAACCAGCTCTTATGGTAAGTTTTGGCAAAAACTCTAGATGCCAATGAAAATACTTACTTGCATCTATAAGCACAGGTGCAGAATGAATATAATAATTAAAAGGAGGATTGTTAAGCTCAGTATAAAAGAAATCCCCAACAATCTTAAGACAGTGGGAGAAAGATTCTAGTTCTTGTCCGGCTATGTCCTCAAAATCGGGATTGTGCCTCTTGGGAATTATCCAGGTTTCAAATGGATTTCTGGATGCAAAAGGTTCTAGGACTACG
>JACIXO010000156.1 GCA_014360385.1 Actinomycetota bacterium
TCTCTTTTATAATAGCAAGTTACTTACTTGGTTCAGTATGTTTTGGTTATGTTTTTGCAATTGCTTTTGGAAGAAAAGATTTTGCTAAAAAGGATTTGCCTGGAGGTTCAGGCTCATTTCGACAACTGGGTCGCTCAAAGGGAATAATAGTTGGTTTTCTTGATACATTTAAAGGAATGTTTCCACCCCTTATTGCCCAGTGGCCGCTTGTAGCCAATATAGCTAAATTGTCTTCTTCAGCCGAACTCCCATTCATGGCTAAACTCCTAGGTCTAAATCACAGCTATCTTGACTACTATATTACCATAAGCATTGCATCCCTTGCAGTAATAGCCGGACACAACTGGCCTATTTTCTTCAAATTCAGGGGAGGTGGCGGATTATCTACAACTATAGGATTAAGCTGGATACTTGTTCCACGAGAATTCTGGATAGCATTTCCTGTGGCTATTATAAGTGGATTTATGTATAAGTACACTCTGGGAAAGCGGCTTAAGTTTCATCCAACCCCGGTTGGAGCAGGAGTTGGAACTTTGCTTATGCCAATACTTTGTTTCGCATTTGGTAGACCTTTACCCATTACAATTCTTTATGCTTCTATTTTTGTCCTGCTGGCAGTAAAAGCAATTATTCTTACCAAAACTTATGGAGTACGAATACAGATTTCATAAAAAAATTTCATAAAAAGATACAATCAAAACCATGATAAAATATAAGAGTATATAAGAGTATAAAACACGTGACTATAAATCATAAGACTATAAAAAGCAATAACAAGCTGATTGACAACAAATCAATTTACAGTATCTCCACAATCCGATAGTTCTGAGTCCCTAAACCCATTTTCTCTCCATAATCAAGTTGCCACTTCCAATTTACGTTTTCGAATAGAGTTCTGAACTTATCCTTGCTTTCAGGATTCTTTTCCATCCTGCTTATAGGATTGGAGGGAGTTTGATTAATCATGTCTACAGAAGCTTTATCTAAAGCTACAGGGTCACTGGAAATCAAAATCCCGAGATCAGGAACAATAGGGGTGTCACTCCAGCTAAGGCAATCACAAAATGGCGATATATCGATTAGGAAATTCAAATACACTATTTTGCCATTTTTCTGATGTCTTATCCCCAGGGCATATTCCACCATTTTTTCCTGAAGTTTTCTTTCCTCCTGCTCAAGCTTGGATTGAATTGCTCCACTGGGGCAAGCACTTACGCATTCGCCACATCCCACACAATTTTCTCTTATAAAGTATATGCTTTTTTCACCCTTCGCAATAGCACTATACCCACAGTTTTTAATACACCTTCCACAGAGATTACATAGTTCTTCGTCTACCTTTGGTTCATATTCAGAATGAAGCTGATATTTTCCTTTCATTGAAGCACAACCCATGGCTATGTTCTTGATTGATCCACCAAACCCACCAAAAGGATGACCTGTAAAGTGAGCCAGGGATATTACAAAATCTGAATGATATATGGCACCTGCTATATATATCTCTTTAAAATAATTTCCATCTATCTTAAAAGCTTCATAGTCGTTCCCTATAAGACCATCAGCAATTATGATGGGCGCTCCTACACTTATAGGAGTAAAACCATTAATAGCAGCAGTTTCAAGATGATCAATTGCATTGTGTCTTTTATGATAATAAAGAGTATTTGTATCAGTTAAAAATGGAATTCCCCCTTTTTCCCTTACTATTTCTGCTACTTTTCTTACTAAAGGCGGCCTGATATAAGCTAAACTTCCTCTTTCTCCAAATGAGAGCTTTATGGCAACTCTTTCCTTACTATCTATACTGTTCAGGAGCTTGGATCTGTTAATTAATCTTTCAAGCTTATCTATAAGGCCATTTTTAGAGCTTGCTCTTGCGCTCGTATAAAAAACAGTACTTTGTTTATTATTTATTCTTTTCTGTGCTTTTATTTTTTCCTCTGTTTTACTCATTTCACGTTGCCCCCCTTTGTGTTCTTCTTTACAATTCACTATATCAAAGGCCTTGGTTCATCCCAGGTACTTACTGGAAGCTTCTCCACCTGATACAAATAAACAGAAAACTTTCCCATATTTATTTTCACTGCCCCTTTCCTATATTTACTGGAAGTTATGTAATGCTTCTGTTCCAAGTTTTTAAGTCTTTCCCTTAAAATCTTATCCTTTGAATAGCTAGTTATAAAATCTACTCCGCGCTTGGTTAAAACGAATTTCTTCCAGAAAAGCTTAAACCTTTTGAGGATATGAATGTAGATACGAATTTTTCGTGCAAAATTTACCTTTGTATGAGAATTTTTCTAAAATGGCGCTTTCCTTTCTGGATTATTTTTTGATCAATGTCTTCAATATTTAGCTCAAGGTTAGGATTTTCAATTTTATCTTCGCCAACCTTAACTGCACCTTGTTCTATCAGTCTTCTTGCCTGGCTGTTTGAATCTGCAAGTCCACTATCTACTAATAATTTAACTATCCATATTTTACCATCTTTTATGTCCTTTCCACTTAAAACACACTCTTTAACTTCATCAGGCGCTTTTTTTTGTTTAAAAATCCTATTAAATGTTTGTTCAGCTTTCTCTGCATCATCCTTATTGTACAAATTTTCGATAATTATTTTTGCCAGATTTCTTTTTGCTATCGATGGGTTTAATTTGCCTTCTTTTATTTCACACTCAATTTTTTTGATTTCTTCATTACTCAGGCGAGTAAGAAGCTTATAATAATCAATCATAATGTTATCAGGAATCGACATTATCTTCCCGAAGATTTCCTCCGGTGGCTCAGTTACTCCAATATAATTTCCCAGACTTTTACTCATTTTCTCTACCCCATCTATTCCAACCAGGATGGGCATGGTAATGGCAGTTTGTGGAGGTTGTGAAAATTCCTTTTGTAATTCTCTTCCCATTAAAAGATTAAATCTTTGATCTGTTCCCCCTAGTTCCACATCTGCTTTTATAGCTACAGAGTCATAAGCTTGCATTATAGGATATAAAAATTCCATTAAAGTAATGGGAATGTTACCCTGAAATCTTTTTTTAAAATCTTCCCTTTCCAGCATTCTTGCAACTGTAAACTTTGAGGTTAAACTTAGTATGTCTTCTAGTTTAAGGGAACCAAGCCACCTGGAATTTTCTACAATCTCGGTTCTTTCAGGATCCAGTATCTTAAATGCCTGCTCCATGTAAGTTTTTGCATTTTCTTTTATTTCTCCGGCTGATAACCTGGGTCTGATAGTAGACCTTCCAGAAGGATCTCCAATCCTTGCTGTATAATCACCTATTATCAGTATGGCTTTATGACCCAGATCCTGAAACTGACGTAATTTATTTAAGACTACTGTATGACCCAGGTGGATATCGGGGGCAGTCGGGTCTAATCCCAGTTTAACTCTTAGCGGCTTTTTTTTATCTATGGATTCTCTCAACTTCTCTTTGAGTTCATCCAGTAATAAAACATCCTCAGTTCCCTGTAGAATCACTTTAAGCTGTTTTTCTATATCTCTTTCCATTTTCCTCCACTCCCACCTTTTGTAGGTGCCTTGTAGCTTAAATTCTCTTGAATTGGTTGTTAGCCAATACATTATATTGAAATTATATTGAAATAAATATTATCACAGTAAAACTCGGTATGTCCATGTAACTTCTATTAACGGTAGCATTCATTTCTTTTTCAGTGATGGAAAACAAATTATTGGATCAGGCTGGGTGATAAAAAAACTTTTTGAAGGCGAAGCGGGCATGGTTTCTCTATTAACATGCTATTTTCAGTATCCTAATATTTCAGTATCCAAGTATTTTACTGTTCTTAGGTAACTTCTTTAAAATAACTAAACTTGCTATAATATAAACCCATATAAGCCCGATTATCTTTTGTACATTGTGTCGCAAAAAATAGTACAAGAGCCATGTTAATTAATGCTGACAAGGTAATATGTGTTGTACTTTGTACTGGAAGGAAAAATCAATCAAAGAAATTAAGTAGCGTTTCAAAAGCAGAAAAAATAAAAATACGAGTAGAAGTA
>JACIXO010000157.1 GCA_014360385.1 Actinomycetota bacterium
CCAGATGAAGTTGTAGAAAAGGAGTTGTTAAAGCATATAAAATTTGCTGAAGTTGCTTATTTGGAGATTGAGACAAAAGTAAAAGATAAAGAAGTTGTTTTAAAGATAACAGATTTTCAATTGCCACCTACTGCCGAACTTTCAGAGATTGCAGAAAAAGTTAAACATTTTTCTGAATTAATAGATTACTGGGCAATTGATTGGGATTATAAAGGGGATACATTTCATAATATGTGGCAGTCTTTTAGGACAAAGAAAAATCCAAAAGTAGATTTGGAGGCAAGACACAAATATGAAAGAGAAGGAGAATATCAAATCATGGTAAAGGTAGTAGATGTTTTTGGGAATGATACAAATAAAGTAATTAAGGTGAAGATTTAGGAGAAAATAGTATGACGCCAGATCAAATTTTAAATCCATCTCAGCGAGAAAAATCTAAGACTTACTTAGTCAATAAACTAAGAGAGGCTGTTTTTTCTTGGAGAGAGCAAAATTATCCTGGTGTTTCCAATACAACAAGAAGGCTTCTGAATTTCTGGTTTGGAGAAGATCATATAGTTGATAATGACTTGTTTTCTTTTTGGTTCTGTCAAAGAGAGGCGATTGAAACTTTGATTTATGTATATGAGGTTATGAAATTGAGAAAGTTTATAGATTTGGCAAGGGAATTTGGACAGGGACCAATTTCTGCTTATGACCCCTCTTATGATCAATATCCTTTGTATGCTTTTAAGATGGCAACAGGCTCAGGCAAAACTTTTGTTATGGCTTTATCTATTGTTTGGTCCTATTTTAATTGGAAGTTTGAAAACAAAGATGATTTTACTTCTAAGTTTTTAATTATAAGCCCTAATGTTATTGTTTATGACAGGCTAAAAAGGGATTTTGCAGATTTGAAAATTTTTAAGACTTATCCCTTTATCCCTCCTGAATGGCAGGATGATTTTAATTTAAAGATTATTTTAAGGGAAGACCCGATCTACACAATTCCAGAGGAGGTTTTATTTTTAACTAACATTCAACAATTGGAAGAAAGAAAATCAAAAAAGAAAGAAACAGAAGAATTTGTAGATGAAAAATTGAGCTTACCGACTGTTTCTAATATCTCTGATATTGCTCAATCAAATAGAATTAGAGAGGTCTTAACTATCTGTCCCAATATTATGATTTTAAAAGATGAGGCCCACCATGTTTATAATTTTGAAAAAGCATGGAAGAAAATTTTATTGGGGCTTCATAAGCTCTATATGGAAAAGGAATAAATATAGAATTAGATTTTTCAGCTACTCCAAAGACTGAGACAGGAGCCTATTTCCCTTGGATAATTTCTGATTTCACTCTAAAGGAAGCCATTCAGATGAATATTGTAAAGCTTCCTTTAAAGGGAATTGTTAAAAAAGCTTCCGAGGTTAGTTCTTCTCGGGCTTCTGAAAGATATAAGACTTGGATAGATGCAGGAATTAGAAGATTTAAAGAATATAGAGAAAAACTCAAAAAGCTTAGTAAAAAGCCGGTTTTGTTTATTATGTGTGAAGATACAAAGCAGGCAGATGATGTTTTCAAATATGTAAATTCTATTTCTGATTTAAAAGGAAAAGTTTTGTTGATACATACAAATTTAAGAGGAGAGATTATTCAAAAAGATTTAGAAGAAGCAAGAAAAGCAGCAAGATTAATAGATGAACCAGAGAATCCTTATGATGTGATAATAAGTGTAATGATGCTAAATGAGGGATGGGATGTAAAATCAGTGGTGGCAATTGTAGGTTTGAGATCCTATACTTCCAAAAGAAAAGTTTTACCAGAACAAGTTATTGGAAGAGGCTTAAGAAAATTATTTCCTGAAGAATCTGCAAATCCAAAGAATAATATAAATGTATTAGAGGTAATTGGACCACCAGGGCTTTTGCAAGTTTTAGAAGAATTAGAAAGACAAGAAGGAATAAAATTTGCTGAGTTTGATACAGGAACAAAAGTCGAGCTTACCACTATCTTTGTTGATGAGAATAAGTTGGATAAAAATATAAGAATTCCTGTAATCTCACCAAGAATTATTTTAAGAGAGCCCAATTTAGAAGAGTTAGATTTAGAGAAAATTCCTGAAGGTAATAAAAAATTGGAAAATAAAGTTTTAGAAACTGAATACATTGCTAAAAGAATGGATGATGATACAGAAGTTATAAGAAGAAAATGGACTTTACCAGTTCCTCAAGATGCAAGATCAGTAATAGCTTATTATACTCAAAAGATTTTGAAAGAGTTGAAAATTCCTGCAACTACAAATTTTGAAAAATTTTATCCCTTGGTAAAAAATTATGTGTGTGAAAAATTATTTGAAGAAAAAGTGGATTTGGATGATCCAAGGGTTCTTTATAATCTTAGCCAAACTTATATAGAAGAATTTTTGGTTAAGACTTTTGTAAATGCATTTAAGGACTTGACATTTAAAGAAGCAGCACCAGAGGAGAAGGAATTTATAGAATTAACTCAAGTTAGACCTTTTGTTTGGTCAAGACAGGTTTATCCGGCTAAAAAATGTATTTTCAATTATGTACCTTGTGAGAATACTTTTGAGATAGATTTTGCTAAGTTTCTGGATGGAGCCAGTGATGTTTTCGCTTTCACTAAAATTGTCCCTAAGATTGGATTCTTTATAGAGTATTTAGACCACCAAAAGAATATAAGATTTTATTATCCTGATTTTATAGTTAAAACTACAGATGATAAACTTTTTCTAGTTGAGACAAAGGGAAGAATTGATATAGAAGTTCAGTTAAAAGATGAAAGAGCTAGAATTTGGTGCGAAGATGCAACAAAGTTAACAGGAAAGGAATGGAACTTTATAAGAGTGGATCAAAAGGAATTTGAGAAGCATTATTGGGAAAGTTTAAAAGAATTATTGAGAAGTTTTTAACCTCCAAAATACCCTTTTTCAGCATGTCTTTAAATATTTAGCCAATTCCTTGACCGTCAAAATTTCTTCTCTCATACTCATCAAAAATTATACAAAATAATACAAAAAAATTTAACTAATATTTGGATGGTAGGTGGGATAGATATACCTCTTTTCTGTTTTGACGAAGTCAAAATATAGGCTGAAGATGACACCTGCCTGAGGAGGGGTTTAAACTTTATCTTAATCAAAGATGTTTTCCTTAAAAATTTAAAAAGGGAATCCTGCCCCCACAAAAAATATTTTTTCCCTTAATTATCAAAATTCTTTTCTGCCGAAAGGCAGAAAAAACCTGACGAAGTCAGTTATCTGAGGAAGCCTATAAGGGTTGGGTGAGGTGGGTTTATTTCATTAAATACCTTCTTTTATTTTGATGGACGATATTGGGTAAAATTAGTGGGAAAGTTTGATTAGATTTTAATTCTGGAGCCAAATTTTCTTTTCGAACTAAATCAGGCGAGCAAGAGGAAAGGAAATTTTGATTTTCTTTTTCTGAAATCCCACCACCCACCTCCACCTGACCAGAACTTTGTTGAGCGGGGTTTAACTTATTGATATTTAAGGAATATTTGAAATTCACCCTGATTCTCTTTTTGGAATATTTTATTGAGTCAATCCTTTCTCTTATTAAAAGAACCTGCTCGGTTCGGGAGAAGGAGGAGAGGGTGTTGAGGAAAGTTTTGAGTTGGAAAATTAAATTTTGAGGGTCAATTTTCAATAGCTCTTTTCTTAGTTCGAATCCAGCCAGGTCGCCCGATACTCTATTTTTTATTAGGGAATTTCGAACTAACTCATCGGGATTGTGATTGAGTCTAAACACAAGATTTTCGATGTAAGGCTCATCTCTGGATACCCTTTCCAGATTTTCTAAAACAAATCTTTCTAATCTGTCAGCGTTTACTTGTCTTATAGTGCATACCTGCCAATCTCTTTTTAGGGTGGAGGTGCATCTGTAATAAAAATATCTTTTTCTTCCTCTTTTTGCTTTTTTGTTTGTGTAAGTGGGAGTCATCTTTGATCCGCATTCT
>JACIXO010000158.1 GCA_014360385.1 Actinomycetota bacterium
AAGGCAGATAATGGAGCTTGAAGGAAGGCTTCCTGACTATATTGTTGCCTGTGTTGGCGGAGGGAGTAATTCTATTGGTATTTTTTACCCGTTTCTTAAACATACAGATGTTGTTAGATTAGTAGGAGTTGAAGCAGGGGGTAAAGGTATCCAGAGCCACAAGCACGGGGCATCTCTGTGTTCCGGGAGTAAAGGTGTGTTGCATGGAAGTTTTAGCTATGTTTTGCAGGATAGCTACGGCCAGATACAGGAGGCTTATTCTATTTCTGCAGGGCTCGATTATCCAGGAGTGGGACCTGAGCATGCTTACCTTAAGGAGACAAGAAAAGTGGAGTACGAATATATACTTGATAGTGAGGCTCTAAAAGCATTTAAGGTACTTTCAGAGTGTGAGGGAATAATTCCGGCTTTTGAAAGTTCACATGCTCTCGGATATGTCGTAAAGCTTGCTCCCCAACTAAGTAAAGACAAAATTATTGTAGTTAATCTTTCGGGAAGAGGGGACAAAGATATTGATGTAGCCTATAGGTTACTTGGAGCTTGATCTGGAGACTTTTCTGGGGAATGGTGAATATAGGAATAGTGAAGGAGGAAAAGTTTTAAATGTTAAACGTGAATAAATTGAGTGCGTTAAGTACGAATAGAATACCAGGCACAGGTAAAATCACTTATGTAAATAAAAAAAATAAAAAGCCAGTAGGTAGGAGAATAAGTCAGGTTTTCGAAGAACTAAGAAAGAACAATAAAAAAGCCTTCATTCCTTTTGTTTCATGTGGATATCCTGATATGAATAGATATTTTCAATTGGTTGATATTCTGATAGAAGGCGGAGCTGACATTCTTGAGGTAGGAATTCCGTTTTCGGACCCTCTTGCTGACGGGCCTATTATACAAACAACATCTAAGATTGCTCTTGAAAATGGGGTTAATACTGATGTGGTTTTTGACTCTGTTTCTACTATAAGGGAAAAAAGTTCTATACCTGTGGTCATTCTTTCCTATTTTAATAATGTCTATAGATATGGGGTAGAAAGGTTTTTACATAATGCTCGCAAAAAGGGTGTAGATGCTCTTATAATTCCTGATTTACCACTGGAGGAATTTTATAGCTATGAACATATTTTTAGAAAAGCTGACATTGACAATATCATGCTTGCCTCTCTTACCTCAAGCAGGGATAGGCTGGTTAAAATCTCAGATGTCTCGCGTGGTTTTATTTATTGTGTTTCGGTAAAAGGTGTGACCGGGGTTAGAAATAATATAAGTGATGAAGTAAAAGACTTTCTTAAGAAGCTAAAGAGTATTACAAACATCCCCCTTGCATTGGGGTTTGGTCTTTCAAACCGTGGTCAGATTGAGGAGATTAAGGACTTATGTGATGGAATTATTATAGGTAGTAAATTACTCTCAATTCTTCTTGAAAAGGACAGCTTTGAGAACAATTTACAAAGGGTAGAAAAATTTGTGCTAAGCGTAAATACCATTCTTAAAGGGTGAGCCTGAAAGTAACATTGCCAGTTGCAAGATAATATTTCAGTAGAAAGAAATGGAAAGACAAAACCTATGAAAAAAAGTGATAGGACGATATTTAAAGAGAAATATAATATTTAAAGAATTTAAAGAGAAATAATTAAAGATAGGAGTTAGAAATGTTACGGAAAGAAAGTTTTGCACAAAAGCCTAAATATGGTGTAAATGTGGTATAATTAGCTTAAAGCTTCCTGAAATGCTGGATAAAAATAGCAAAGTGCATATCGAGTAACTTTCGAAGTTGGGAAAACCAGAAATAGATTTGTCTATAATTATTGTAAGCTACAATAGCCTTTCTTTTTTGAAGGATGCAATAGGTTCAATTCTCAGTCATCCGCCGAAGGCAAGCTATGAAATCATAGTTGTAGACAATGCTTCCACAGATGGTTCAGCTCAATTTGTGAAAGCTAATTTTCCTGCCGTAAGGGTCATCACTAATGAGAGGAATTTTGGTTTTGCTAAAGCTAACAATATTGCTATTAGGAGTTCCGATTGCAGGTTTGTGCTACTTATGAACAGCGACTGTAAGGTTTATGAAGGTTCTCTGGACGCGCTTCTTAATTTCATGGAGGAAAATCCAGCTGTTGGGGTTGTAGGTCCAAGAATAGTAAATAGTGATGGCTCCATACAGCTTTCCTGCAGAAGATTTCCCTCAATGCTAAACGCAGGTCTTCATAGTCTACTTACTGACATCTTTCCCAACAATCCCTTTTCAAGAAAATATAAGCTTGCGGATGTTGAAAGAAATAAGCCCTTTGCTGTTGATTGGGTATCAGGCTCTTTTATGTTGATCCGAAGAAAAGCTCTGGACGAGATAGGACTACTTGATGAGAGATATTTTATGTATGCTGAAGATGTCGATTTATGCTTCAGAATGTGGAAGAACAACTGGCAAGTATTTTATTTCCCTCATGCCAGTGTATTGCATTATATAGGTGGGAGCAGTAAAGAAAAAGAATTTGTCTCCTGTTTTAGAATGCAAAAAAGTATCTTCTACTTTTTCTGGAAGCATTATAAAAATAGTTTCAAGATAATACTTATTCCTTTTTTAGCTTTTGTGCTTTCTATGAGGGTTTTGATTAGTTTTATAAAGAGCATTTTCAACATTAGAAGTTTGTCAGGGAATGAAGAAAGGTGAAGGAAGCGTGTGAAGAGTAAGAGTATGAATGATAAAATATGAATAATAGTACTAAAATAAGAGTACAGGAAGAAGTGTTTTAGGAAAAAAAATACAGGGCTACTGAATTCCTGAATATAAATATTCCTTAATATAAATAAGTGAATATAAATAAGTGAGTAGAAAATAAAGAAAAGAAAGCGGAACTTGATTGTTATGAGGCCTGGTAATGGGAAAAAGTGTGAGTAGTATAAGGAGAGTGTTTTTTGAGAATTTTAGTTACTGGCGTTAATGGGTTTGTAGGAAGACATTTGGTTTCTTATCTTATGGAGGATAAGGATAACCAGATCCTCGGCATCGACAGCAATGTAAATGGTTTTTTTGTCGAGGGTAATGCTTACGGCCATAATCTTAAGGTTGTAGAGGCTGATATAAAAAGCAAAAAAGATGTTGAAAGTATTGTTAGCGATTTCAGGCCCGAGCGCCTTTTTCATCTTGCAGCCCAAAGCTCTGTTAGTTATTCATGGAAGAACCCAATAGAGACTTTTGAGATAAATGTTTTTGGGGGAATAAACATTCTTGAAAGCCTGAGAAAAATTTGTCCTTCATGTAAGACCTTAATGGTTTGTACTGCTGAAGAATATGATAAAAATGAAAATGGGAATAGACCTATTGATGAGAATTTTAGAATAAATCCATCCAATCCCTATGCTATAAGTAAAGCAGCGCTTGATTTTTTTTCTGCCACCTATTATAAGGCATATAAACTTCCGTTATTTGTTACAAGGTCTTTCAACCATATAGGTCCTGGTCAGAGGGAGGATTTTGTTTGCTCGGATTTTGCAAAGCAGATTGCACTGATCGAGAAGGGTCTTGAAGAACCTGTAATAAGGGTTGGTAATCTTGAAGCTGTTCGTGATTTTCTTGATGTTAGAGATGTTGTGCGAGCCTATAGTTTAATTCTTGAGAAAGGTATAGAGGGGGAAGTATACAACGTGTGTTCAGGCAAGAAATATAAGATATCTGAAATTCTTTATAAATTGTTATCTTTTAGCACAAGAAAGGATATAGAGGTTAAAAAAGACAAAAGTAAATTAAGGCCAGTAGACATTGACTTTATATTTGGTGATAATAGGAAACTCAAAGCTCATACAGGATGGAAGCAAACATACTCAATAGATAAGTCTCTCCTGGACACTCTTAATTATTGGCGAGCCAGGGTATAGCATGAGAGAGTAGCAATTAAAAAGAGATACTTCCAAAAGAAGTAAGTAGTAAAATAAACAGTGGAGAGAAAACATAAAAGAACTCAGTGTCATAGTGTCA
>JACIXO010000159.1 GCA_014360385.1 Actinomycetota bacterium
TGAAGGGAGTGAAATATGGAGAGATAGAAGCTTTAGAGAAGCTTGGCACGAATATTGGCAGAAATATTAAAGTGAAGCAATACGGGAAAAGGTGTTTTATTGAAACCATGCCTTCAGACGAGGATGTAGCGATGGCGAATAGGGGTTTGGCTGAGGTTACAGAGGCTATATGCTCTGGCAAATATGACCTGGTTATTCTGGATGAAATTAACATGGCTTTATATTTCAATCTCCTTACGCTTGAGGATGTGTTAAATTTGATTGAAATTAAACCTGACAATGTAGAGCTTGTGTTTACCGGAAGAAGGGCAGAAAAAGAAATAATTGAAAGGGCTGATCTTGTTACAGAGATGAGAGAAATAAAACATTATTTCACAAGGGGTGTAATGGCGCGAAACGGGATAGAAAAGTGATAAAGCATCTCCAATTCTGTGATAGAAACAAAGATGTGTCTTTAAAATATAAGGCTTAAGTGTTTCGAAAACACGCTAGCTTTGCCCCAGCGAGGCAAAAGCTAGCTCGAATTTTGAAGGCTTCGCTCTCCTCTCTTGAGAGGAACCATGCCCGCTTCGCCTTCAAACGGTTTTCGAAACATCAAGCCTTATATCCAATAATTTTTATTCATTACAGAAAAAGAAATGCTTTCGAAAAGTGATAAATTTTTGAAAGGAGGGGTAAGATGTGAGGACAGGCAAAGAAGTGGCTTTTTAAGAAGTGTTCATACGGTTTTAGGAACGGTTTTTAAGTAAAAAGTAAAAAGTAAAAAGGAGGAAGTATCTATGGGTAAAGTTTTAAGACTATTTCTAGTAGTTTTTTTGGCTTTTGGTATAATTTTTAGCTCAGGTACATTACTGGGATGCAAGAGGGCAAGTGATGTAATCTCGAGTGAAGAAACAGCTGGAACAGAAGTTACAGAAGGGGTGTCTTTAGAGGGCGAACAAGCCGTGGAAGAAGAGGAAGAATCGGTTACCAAGCAAGAGTCTTCTAAAGTAATTGAAGTTATAGATGGGCTTGGGAACAAAATAACCTTAGAAAAACCTGTAGAGAAAATTATTGCACTGGCTCCGAGCGCACTCGAGATTCTGGATGGGCTTGGTGCAATGGATAAGGTAGTGGGTGTAGATAACTGGAGCGTTCAAATGGGAGAGCCTCTAGCAAAAGGACTTGAAGGTTTTGGTGATGTTAATGGTCTAAATGTAGAAAGGATTGCAGAGGTAAATCCTGATATAATTATGACTATTTCAGGAGGTCCTGAAGAGGACTACCAGAAAGTGAAGGAGCTTGGAATACAGATTTACATCGTAGATGCTAAAGATTTTGAAGGAGTTTATAGAGAAATACTAAATGTAGGAAAAATTTGTAATTTAGAAGGTAAAGCTACAGAAGTGGTGGATGCGATGAAACAAAAAGTAGAGGAGATATATTCTAAAGTGAGTAATTTAAAAGAAGATGAAAAACCAAAAGTTTTCTATGAGGTATGGAACGATCCTCTAATGAGCGCTGGCAAGAATACTTTTATAAATGAGTTTATAGAGAAAGTAGGAGGAATAAATATAGTAGCAAAGGATGGTCTTGAAGGCTGGCCTGAGTATAGTGTAGAAAAGCTTATTGAAAATAATCCTGATATAATAATTGCTCCTGTATCTCTGGCTTCTGATCCAGAAGTAATTTTGAGTGATCCTAGATTTTCTACAATTGCTGCAGTTTTAAATAAAAAAGTCTACATTGTTCCTGACAATCCTGTGTCAAGACCAAGCCAGAATATAATTAAAGGGCTGGAGATGTTTGCAAAGGCAATTCATCCTGAAATCTTTGGAGAGTTTGAGATAATAGAATAGTAAGTTTACTTAAGAATGAAATCTTAAGAATGAGATACTCATTGGCTAAAATAGTTTTACTTCTCGGTGGCGTCAGGAGTGGAAAGAGCGAATATGGAGAAAGGCTTGCACTTTCTCTTTCGGATAGAGTAGCCTATATTGCAACTGGCATTGCAGTTGATGAGGAGATGAAAAGAAGAATAGAAGCTCATAAAAAGAAAAGACCAGGGAGCTGGAAGACTTATGAGTTTGGTGAGGATGACATTGAAACTGGTTTTAGAACAGGAAAATTTGAAAGAATATTCAACGATATTCTCGAAAAACACACAGAAATTAAAGTAGTTCTTGTTGACTGTATTACAAATCTTCTTTTTAGAATTATTTCCAGATACCGGCTAGACAGGAGGTTAGATACAAAAGAGGTCCTTGAAGCTGAGGAGGAAGCGAAAATTGAAAAAGAGATTTTATCCTTTTTCGATAATTTTGTGAAAACTATTAAAGACGCAAAAGAAAATGGCTTAAATGTAATTGTTGTTTCCAATGAGGTTGGATTGGGAATAGTTCCTTTCTATCCTCTTGGGAGAGTATTCAGGGATTTTATGGGAATAATTAACAAAAAAATTGCACAGGAGTCTGACGAAGTTTATTTCTTTATAGCAGGCCTGGGTCAGAGATTGAAATAAAAATGAGAAATTTTTTAGGTGCTTTAACCTTCCTGACAGTAATAAAAGTAAAAGGCCGTTTTATGCCGGAGGAAGAAAAACTTTCCAGCTCTCTTGTCTACTTCCCGCTGGTAGGTGTAGTAGTAGGGATAATAATCTCTTTATTTTTTGCTCTTTCCATGTATATTTTACCTCTGATTCTAAGTATGATTTTAACTTTTGGTCTTGAGATTCTGGTTACCGGTGGTATCCACATTGATGGGCTGGCTGATATGTTTGATGGAGTTTTTTCAGGTGAAAGAGATAAGAATGAGATTTTCAGAATTATGAAGAAGGGCGACGTAGGTGTATTCGGACTACTCTCCATACTGTTTATTCTGGCTCTGAAAATAGGTCTTTCCTATTTTATTTTTCTTACTACTAAAAGTATGGCTCTATTTTTGCCAGTTCTGGTTTTTATGCCTGCTTTTGGTAGATGGAGTATGGTATACCTGATTTACAGGCATCCTCCAGCAAGAAAAACCAGTCTTGTAAATGCATTTGCTGGACAAAATAGCCCGAAGATTCTATTTTTTTCAACTGCATATTTGGCTTTCCTTTTTATTTTGGGTAACATTATCTTAAGGCTCTTTGTTAATTACAGGTGGGAGGCATTAAGTTCTTTAAGTTCTAACTTTCAGGTTTTCTGGAAATATTTGTTTTTGGTACTTGTGGGTATTTTGGTTTTTCTTTTGATATTTTTATTTGTAGTAGCTATAGGAAACTTTTTCACCCGTAAAGTGGGTGGTATAACAGGAGATATTTTAGGAGGCCTCTGTGTAGTTACTGAAGTTTTTTATTTGTTTTTGAGTTATGTATGGCTTAGGTTTTCTTGTTAGAGTAACTTTTTATTAAAGAGCTTCCTTCTACTTTTATATATCAGCCATACCAATCAGAACTTAAACTTAAAAGACGTCTAAGATGAAATCTACTAACAGAAGACTAAAGTTTAACAGAATATTAAAATATGTGCTACTTCTGGTTGTTGTCCTTGCCCTTCTGGTCATAGTTTCCTCCTCTATTGGGTCTGCCAATCTTGGCCTTAAAAAAACTGCAATCATTGTGGGAAGTTATATACCACTAATTGGACACTTTATAACTCTTGAAGGAATTAGTCCTCAGGACATAGTTATTATTTCACAGATAAGACTTCCCAGGATTTTTATTGCCATTTTTGTAGGGATAGCACTTGCCAGTTCTGGAGTGGTGTTTCAGGGAGTATTCAGAAATCCTATAGCAGACCCTTTTATAATAGGAGTTTCGGCAGGAGCATCCTTTGGTGCCACCCTCGGAATTCTATTTACCAGTAGAGTCGGGATTATCAATATTTCTTACACAAGTATTTTTGCTTTTCTGGGCGCCATAGGAGTTACTTTTGTGGTTTACAGTATATCAAGAATCGGGGGCAGGATTTGTGTTTTGACTTT
>JACIXO010000016.1 GCA_014360385.1 Actinomycetota bacterium
CTTTTTATTAGAACTAAAGTCGTGTTCTGCTTAATACGAATAGGCTCGAGCTTTGAATTGAGGGATAAGAGTTCTTCATTAATTAAATCAGCAAGAAAATCATCTCCTATTGTTCCTATGAATTTTACTTTAGCTCCAGCTTGTTCTGCATAAAATGAAAAGTTAAGGACTGAGCCGCCAGCGTGCATGCTTAGCTTCTCGTTTCTCAGTTTTAAGTCCACGAGAGCCTCTCCAAGTGCAATAATGTCTTTCATTGTTGCTCCTCCAGTTTCTTGTAGAGTTCGAGCATTTCTTGGGCGATACTGCTCCACGAGTACTTCTCCATGACTTTCTTGTAGGCTCTATCCACGAATACCCTCCTAAGCTCCTTGTCCTCAAGGAGGAACGCTATTTTCTTCCCCATCTCCCTTGAGTCCCTCGGGTCAATCAGGAAGCCGTCGTATCCGTCCTGGAGAACCTCCGCCGAGCTTTCCGAGTGGGTCACCATGGGGAGTTATCATAGCTACCCTCATAACCTCACCCCTTAAAGAAATTGAAATTTGAATGGAAGTAATGCAGAGAAGCTAACCATAAACAAGTTTCTTCGTCTTGGAGTCAAAAATGTATATCCTATCCTCCTTTGGTTTCCAGTAGACTTCGGTGATGTTGCTCCCTACTTCCTCGGGAAGCTGAATAACTATCTCTAAATTCCCGTAAGTTACGTGACCGTAGCTTTCTACCCCCAGCTTCTCTATTCCTAGTATTTTGCCTCTCACAAAGCCTGCTTTCTCTTCTTTAGCAATTTGGACGTGTTGAGGTCTAAAGCCCAACACAGCTTTTCCTTCTATACCTACATCTTCTGGAAGCTCCAAAGAGAATTCTCCAGCATCAAAAATAACCTTATTGTCTTTTTTGAGGATTTCTCCTTCGATTAGATTCATTGGAGGACTTCCGACGAAGGTGGCAACGAACGTGTTTGATGGTTTATAGAAAATCTCATCTGGAGTGCCAACCTGCTGGAGAACCCCCCTGTTCATGACCGCTATCCTGTCGGCCATTGTCATGGCCTCAACCTGATCGTGGGTGACGTAGATTGTTGTTATTTTAAGCTCATAGCTTAGAAGTTTTTTGAGCTCAAAACGCATTTGGGTTCTTATCTTTGCGTCTAAATTACTCAATGGCTCATCAAGCAGAAACACTTCTGGTTCCCTTACAAGTGCCCTAGCCAATGCTACTCTCTGCTGCTGACCACCACTTAGTTCACTGGGTTTTCTGTTCAACAGTTCACTTATGCCTAAAAATTCTGCGACTTCCTTTACCTTTTTAATCCTTTCCTGTTTTGGGACTCTTGCCATTTTCAGTGGGAACTCTATGTTTCCAAAGACAGTCATATGGGGGTATAGTGCATAGCTCTGGAACACCATTGCGGTGTTTCTTTTAGTTGGGTCTATCTCATTTACTAGCTGTTCTCCAATCCATATCTCGCCTTCTGTAGGCGTTTCTAGCCCGGCGATCATTCTCAATGTGGTTGATTTTCCACATCCGCTAGGCCCAAGCAAAACCATAAATTCTCCGTCTTTTATCTCCAGATTGAGTTTGTTAACGGCTATCACATTACCGAACTTTTTTGTAACATTTTTCAGCAGAACTCTCGCCATTAGCCTTTCCCTCCTGTAACAACTATACCCCTAATCAGGTATTTGTTCAATACAAGGAAGAGTATTATAGTGGGTGCTGACGCAACTAAAGAACCCGCAATTATTGGTGTGTATTCCGTCCACATTGCCCTTTGGAAAGCAAAGCTAAGCCCTACCGGAAGTGTGAAGTTTTCTGGAGATCTTAAGAATATAAGAGGTCCGATAAAGGCGTTCCAAGAACCCAAAAATTGATAAACTGCCACGGCGCCCAAAGCCGGCTTTGCCAGCGGAAGGGCAATGTAGAAGAATGCTTTTATTGGTCCACAGCCATCTAAACGGGCGGCTTCAAATATCTCGTTTGAAAGGGACATAAAATACTGCCTCATTAGGAAGATACTGGAGACATTAGTTATTCCGAGCAGGGCGAGTCCGAAGATATTGTCTATTAGGCCGAGCTTGTAGATTATAATGTAGTTTGGAACGAGCGTTACAAACATTGGTATCATGAGAAGTGATAGTAATGCCGAGAATATTACATCTCTCCCTGGGAATTTCAACCTAGCAAATGCATATCCGGCCATGCTCGTGAACATTACGTTTCCTGCGACGATTAATCCAGCATAGAGAGCGGTATTCCTAATCCAACGCGGGAAGAGCTCTAGTCTAAACAGCTTTTGATAGTTCTCCAGTGTAAAAGGATTGGGTATCCACTCTGGAGGATACCTTGAAGCTTGCGCCCATGTCATAAAGGACGCAACGAGTGATCTTATGAATGGCATTAGATAAACAAGGGCAAACGTTAAGAGCACAACGTATGTTATGACAATCCAAATGCGCCTTATTAGCCTTTCTTTTTCCTTGGGAGTCATCTCATGGCCCTCCCGTACTTTTTCTGAAAGAGATATGTGGTCGTAAAGATTATCGCGAATAAGAACCAGCTTTTTGCAGCCGCTACTCCCGGTCTAATCCTAGTGAAAGCTTCGTTATAGATGTCTAGTGCCACTGTATACCCAGCGCCTCCAGGGCCTCCATTAGCTCCGGCCATTACCCATGCTAGGTCAAACATTTGAAGGGCACCTATCAATCCCATAACTACAACGTAGACTATCATTGGCCTTAGCATTGGAATTGTTATAAAAAAGAATCTTCTTATAGGCCCTGCCCCATCGAGCATCGCCGCTTCATATATTTCTTTTGGAATTGCCTGCATTGCTGCTAGGAAGGATACCATAAAGTGTCCACTTGTTCCCCATATTGCCACTATGGCTATTGCCAAAAGCAGATACTCTCTGCTGTTTATCCAATCTATTGGCTGGAAGCCGGGGATGATGTGGGCAAGGGCGAAGTTAATAAAACCATTTTTCATAAACAGCCAGATAAAAATCAATGCTACTATAACGGATGAAGTCGTAGCGGGGAGAAAATAGGACACCTTAAAAAACTGTTGTCCTTTAATCTTCTGATTTGCAAAAGCCGCCAAAACTATTGCGAGAAAGGTTTGAACTGGAACAACTATGGCGGTGTAAATAAGGATATTTTTCAATCCGGTATAGAATGGAGAAAGTAAATATGGAGCTCCATGAAGGCCTCTTATTAGATCCCTTATTACTATCTCAAAATTCTTTAAACCTACAAACTGCATCTCTCCAATGTAGTCCCACTTAAAGAAGCTTAAATATAGGGCAAACATCATGGCAAAGTATCCAAAAACTATGTTTAGAATAACTGCGATTGAAATAAGTGATAGTCCAGCAACAATCTCCTTATTTCTAGCTTTCTCATAAAAAGAAAAAGAAGAAAACATTTCAATCACCTCAGCTACTTAGCTCTTCTTGCACGACCTGTTTCATAACCTCAATAGCTTCATCTATTGTCATCTCTCCTCTCATTGCAGCTGCCATTGCATCGCTGAACTTGCCTTCTAGTGGCCCAGACTTTGGACCCCACAGGAATACGATCATGTCGTCATACTTGAAGGAAAGGGTTTTTCTGTGCTGTGGCCACATGTCGGGATCATTTTCAAAGCCCTTCATGCTTGGTAGGGTTTGTCCTGCTTTAACAACAAGCTCTTTCTGCCCTTCTGGCCCTAATAGAAACTCCACGAATTTCCAAGCTTCTTGTGGGTGTTCGCTTTTGGCATTTATTCCAAGAATGACTGTATATGCCATGGTCACTCTTCCGCTCTTACCTGCTGGAACAGGGGCGATGTCCCAATCTTCGCCATACTTGAAGTCTGGGAACTGGTCGGCCAAGAAGGGTATCATCCAGTTTCCACTAATTACCATAGCCACTTGTTGTTGTCCAAATGCATCTCCAAGCCATCCTGCTCCGACGTCTCCGGGGGCTACTACGTAAGGAGTTAATCCCTGCTGCTCTCTCTCGATTTTTCCTTTCTTGTAGAGGTTTATGTACCAAGCAAGGGTTTCTTTAACTACTGGATTGTCAAACCATGAGGCATCTTCGGGTTTTTCGAACCATGGTTTCGGAGCCCCGTTGCTTACGGCCACAGGTACATATCTGTTGAATCCTCCCAAGTAAATCGCCAATCCGGGCTTTCCTGTCTTATCAGCAATTATCTTTGCATACTCTTCAAGTTCTTCCCATGTTTCAGGTGGTTTTGTCAGTCCAGCTTGCTCAAAGAGTTTCTTGTTGTAGAAGAGTGCTAACATACTCCAATCTTTTGGAAGGCCATAAAGCTTGCCATTTTTCTTAAAGGGCTCCAGCAAGAATGGGTAGAATTTATCAATAAAGCTTTGATCTGCGAGGTCGGATATTGGATACAACGCTCCTTTGTCAATAAATATTGGTGCCCATGAACTGTCCAGATAGAATACGTCCGGTGCAACACCTGCTCCAAATGAAGCGAGAATGTTCTCGTGGAACATTTGAGTGATTACTTCGTATTTGACTCCGATAGTTGGGTTCTTTTGCTCAAACTCCTTGATCATCCTTTCATAGTTCTTCATTTCAGTTTCTCCAGCACTCCAGCCTGCAAATCTAATGAAAACTTTTTCTTGCACTTGTGTTTCGACTTTGGTCTCCGTCTTAACTTGTGTCTCTGTTTTTGTTTCTCCAGTTGGTGTCTGGGTTTGGCCTCCTATGCATCCTGAGGCCACTACTGCAAAAAGCAAGGCAAAAATCAAAAGGCCTCCAACGAGGACTTTCTTCATTCTTTTTCCCTCCTTCATTAATGTCCAAATAATGGGGTCTGTCAATATTTATACTACAATGATATTATATAAACCTTACTGATGTAGTATCCAAATATATTTAAATAGTATTATTGCACAAAAATATTAGGAGCAGTGAGCAGTGGGGGTGCCGTAATGGAAAACTATACTTTTTTAATTGAAAAGCTGCAGGAGCTAGGGCTCACGAAGAGAGAAGCTGAAGTTTATCTCACCCTACTCATAAAAAATGGGGCCACTGTGAAGGAACTTTTGGAATCTCTGGACATTCACCAGCCTCAGCTTTACAATATAATTCAAAGTCTGATTAGAAAAGGGTTCATTAGGGCCTCCTCTGGAAGACCAAGGGTGTATACTGCAAGCGATATAAGTGCTCTCATAGATGTTCAAAAAATGAAGTTTGATCTTTTAAAGAGCACTCTCCAGGAAGAACTCGCAAAAATAAAGAGCAGACCTGAAGAAGAAGGGCCGTATATCTCAATGGTTAGAAGTTTGGAGGGTGTTTTAGCAAGTATCATAGAAACGATAAATGCTGCCGAAGTAGAGATCCGGGCTGAACTTCCGGCTCCGATCTTTGAAGAGCTTAAGCCCTATCTTCTAGGTGCTCTCCAAAGAAATGTGAACCTGTATCTGCTGGTATACCCAGGTACTGTAAGCTTCGAGGAATTTGAAAGATTTAAAGATCAAGTGAAAATAAAAACCTCTGAATTGGGCAACTTCTTACTTGTTATCTCAGATTTGTCCAGGGCAGTATATGCTAAAAGAAGATTTTTCAGTATCCATAAGCTTCCGGTCTCGAATACGGAGGTTTATGGCTATGTAATTCATGAAAAAGATTTGCTTCTTAGATTACTAAACATTCACAACAATCTATGGATAAAAGCTAAGGAGGTACTATGCTGGATTCCAAGGCCGGAATTGTATCCAAAAATCTTTATTGAATTCTCTATGGCCCTTAATGAACTTGAGACTCTCTTAAGACTTGGGTATACCCCAATAGTTACAGTTGAAGGGCGCGATGTAAAAAATGGTTTTCCCCTTAAAATTAGAGGTAGAGTTCGTTCTGTAAACCGCTTTGGAATTGTGAGCAACTTTGTTCTTGAATACGAAAAAGGAACGCTGACCATTGGAGGCTTTGATGCAGAGGTTGAGGATGTTGAGGCCCAAAGCGTTACAATAGACAAGATAGAACGTCAAACGGGTGGTAAAGGATGATTGCACTGATATGGGACTTTGATGGGGTGTTAGTCTTTACCCCTCATGAAGAAGCGTGGAGGAGAGCAGCTAGAGCATATGGTACTGATATAGACCATGATTTCTATGTAAACCATGTCTCGGGCAAGCCCAGATATGAAGGGGCTCATAACATACTGGAACTTACAGGGATTTATGAAAAGTATGGTGCAGATACGGAAGAAAAAAGGAAAAAGCTCCTTCATGAGTTTGCAGAGTTCAAAAATAAAATAGTCAATGATATGTTCGACAGAGGAGAATATGAAGTTAACTGGAACGCAATACAATTTTTGATAGAAGCAAAAAAAGCTGGCATTAAGAATGCTTTAGCTTCAGCATCTAAAAATGCAACAAAGCTGGCAAAGAAAGTTAAGGTTGGTGAAATGACACTTGCTGACTTGTTTGATGTAAACGTCAGTGGGAAAGCCCCAAGTAAAAAAGATGTGTTTAAATTAGCTATGGAAGAGCTAAAGAGGAACTTCCCAGATATAAGATTTTTCTTTGTTGTTGAAGATGCCCCCGCTGGAGTTCGTGCTGGAAAGGAGCTTGGTGCCTTCACTTTGGGTTATGAAAGGGAAGCGGAACTTGATGCTGACGTGACATTTGAGGATTTTGCAGAACTGAACATTGATACTCTTCACAAAGTGATAGAAAGGGGGGAGGAATATGAAGTTTAACTTCCAGTTTAAAGAGTACTCTCCGAAGACTGAAGAAGTCTATGGAACAATACTAACCCTTGGAAATGGCCATATCGGAATACGAGGTGAAATCGAACTCGAGCCCACAGTGTATGGCACAACTGTTGCGGGAATTTATGACTATGCCCCTTACTTTTATAGGGAGATTGTGAATGCCCCTCGAGTAATTGGACTGGGAATGATGTTCAATGGAGAGCCCCTTAACCTGAGCACACACAAACTTTTGAAATATGAGAGAGAGCTCGATATTGAGGATGGAACTTTAAAAACCTGGATTGAACTGGAGACTAACAAGGGAGCGAGGGTAAGCTATGAGAGTCTTAGAATTGTTCATGGTAAGAGAAAAAACGTAGTTGTGCTTAAGTTCAAGTTCAAGGCAGATAAAAAAGGCCTATTAACCCTGATCAACCCGATTGATGTTGATGTTGCAAATCCCTCCTATCGCCCTGAGATACTGGTTAAGCACTGTTATGCTGAGGAACTCGATTTTGGGGAAGATTTCATATATGCAGGAGTTAAGACCATAGATGGGAAGTATACTCTTGGAATAGCGAGCTCCCTTATAACAGACAAAGAAGCTAACAGGAGTGTAGTTAAGAGCGTTAAAGGCATAGCAGAGGTTCTCAGTATAGAGGTTGAAGCCGATAGAGTTTATGAATTTGTTAAATACATAGTAATCTCCTCGGAAAGAGATAGCGCTCTAAAGGATGAAACTTTGAAAGAGCTTGGAGAAGTCAAAGAGCTTGGTTTTGAAAAGCTTTTTGCTGAACACAGAGAATATTGGAGCGAGATATGGAAAAAGGCAAAAGTTGAGATTGAAGGCGATGAGGAGGCTGAAAAAGGCCTTAATTTCAGTCTTTTTCATTTAATTCAGTCTTTACCGAGGGACAACAACATTTCCCTAACGGCTAGGGGAATACATGGCTTTGGATATAGAGGGCACGTGTTTTGGGACACGGAAATTTATGCACTTCCATTCTTCATAGCTGTTTTTCCCGAAGATGCCAAAAGGATGCTTATGTATAGATATAGAAACCTGGAAGCTGCTAAGGAGAATGCAAAGCTGAATGGATATAAAGGGGCCCAGTTTCCATGGGAATCGGCTGATGATGGGTATGAAGCGACACCTCCTCTGGTCCCCCTTGATATGGCGGGAAGGGAAGTTGTTCGTATTTACACCGGAGAGGAAGAACACCATATAACGGCTGACATAGCGTACACGGTGGATCTTTATTACAAATTTACCAATGACGAGGATTTTATGGCAAAATACGGGCTTGAAATTATATTTGAAACGGCTCGCTTCTGGGCAAGCAGGGTAGAATTTGACGAGAAGAAAGGCTATGTGATAAAGAAGGTCATAGGGCCGGATGAGTATCATGAACACGTGGACAACAGCTTTTTTACTAATCTAATGGCAAAACACAATCTCCTTTTAGGGGTTGCCTATTATAAAAAAGCTCTGAATAAAGGGGGATACTGGAAGAAAACTGTGGACAGAGTAAAGGTTACAGAAGAAGAGGTGCTAAAGTGGAGGGAAATAGCCGAGAAAATGTACCTTCCACCGCAGGTAGATGGGGTTTTTGAGGAATTTGATGGATACTTTGCCTTACAGGATTACACGGTTGATCCCCATGGCATCGGAGAAGCAAGACTTCCTGAAGAAATCAGGAAGAAAATAGGGAAAACAAGATTAATAAAGCAGGCAGATGTTATAGCTGCTCAATACTTGTTAAAAGACCAGTTTGATATTGATACAATCAAAAGGAACTTCGACTACTACATTGTCCGTACAACTCATGCGTCTTCCCTTTCAATGCCCGCTTACTCGATAGTTGCTTCTTGGCTAGGATATGGGGATCTAGCATATGAGTATTTTATGAAATGCGCATATATAGACCTTAAAAATCTATATGGGAATACACACGATGGTTTTCATCTCGCAACGGCTGGTGGAGTATGGCAAACACTGTTTAGAGGTTTCTGTGGCATTGACATAACTGAGGATGGCATAAGCATTAACCCGCATCTTCCTTCAAAATGGAAAGCAGTGAAGTTTGGGTTTTCATTCAGAGGGAGGTGGCTTGAGATTAGAGTTACTCCAAAAGAAGTCATTGTAAAGAGTGACGAGGGCAAGGAGGTCATTAAGCTTAGCATAGCTGGCAGAGAAGTTCCTCTAAGACCCAATGAGAAAATTATTGTTCCTCTTTAGCTTTCAATCTTGCAAAACTTTTTAACCCATATCCTAAACCTTCTCGGGGTGAAGGATAATGGAGTTACTCTATACCTACGAGACACTAAAGCTTGAATTCCCCATGAGCAGTATTGAGGAAGCTGACTTTGTAATCCTCGGCATCCCATTCGACGGAACGACCTCTTACAAACCCGGAACAAGGTTCGGGCCTACGCTGATAAGGCAGGCCACGCTCAATCTTGAGAGCTACATTCTGGACTACGACATTGATATTGCAGAGGTAAAGATAGCCGATGTTGGTGATTTAGCAATCGTCGCTGGTAACCCTCTTGAAACCATAAAAAGAGGCATTGAAACTATAGAAGAAATAAAGAAAGCTAATCCCAAGGTCGTGCCCATAATCTTGGGCGGTGAGCACTCAATGACTTTCGCTCCAGTGAAGGCATTAAAACCGAAAAGCTACGTGGTTTTTGATGCCCACCTCGATTTAAGGGAGAGCTATGAAGACAATCCATGGAACCATGCATGCGTCGCCAGAAGGATTTCAGAACTTGGGATAAAAGTTGCCGAGTTTGGAATAAGGAGCGGCACAAAAGAGGAAGTGGAGTATGCCAGAGAGGTTGACATACCTTGGGTTCATGCAAGGAACTACACCGTTGAAAGGTTCAAAGAGATTGTAAAAGACCTTCCAGAGCCGGTATATGTTTCAGTAGACATAGACGTCTTTGACCTTTCAATGGTTCCTTCAACTGGGACTCCCGAAGCTGGCGGATTGAGGTTCTGGGAAGTCGTAGAGGCACTGGAATGGTTGATGAAGAACAAAAAGGTCATAGGTTTCGATATAATGGAAGTTGCAGGAATGGAGCTTGGGGATGTTACAGCTTTAACCGCCGCAAAGCTTCTCTTTTACATGATTGGAATGCTTTCAAAATGATTATTCCTCTATATACATTTCTTTTAATGCCCGATAGTATGCTTTGTAGATGTCCCTCTTTGTTACAACACCAATAAGCCTTTTGTTTTCGGGGCTTTCAATAATCGGAAGGAGGTTTTGGTCATGCTTCATAAGTTTTTCAAATGCATCCTGGGCTGTTTCGTTCAAATATCCGACGCCATACTCTTTGCGCAAAAACCTCTCTATCGGTAGTGCTTTTATTCTATGAGAAAGGTTCAGGAAGTCCTTTATTCCCACTATCCCCAGTACGTTCATCTGTTCATCAACAACTGGAAAGCAATCGTGGCCGGTCTCTGCAACGAGCTCTTCAACATATTTTAGTGTATTCCACTTGTAAACAAAGACCGGCTTTGTGGTCATGATTTCACCAACGGGGATAGTCTCTAAAATAACGGGATGGCCGGTTTTTACGTGAAGTCCTCTCCGCTCGAGCTTGAGAGTATATACCGAGGAGCCCTTGAGAATAAACCTGGCTGTTAAAAAGCTAGTTGTTGCGGAGGTTATAACTCCCGGAAGGAGGCCATATCCTCTGGTGAGCTCTGCTACCATAAGTATCTGGTTTATTGGGGCCTGAGTTATTCCGCTAAAGAACGCCGCCATACCTGCCAGGGCATAAACGGAGGGGTTGATTTCAATAGCGGGGAAGAGAAGCTTTAAAACCGTTCCATATGCTGCTCCGAGGAGGGCACCGATATAAAGGCTGGGAGCGAAGATGCCACCGCTGTGGCCGGAGGATATTGTCAAAGACGTTGCCATCATTTTTCC
>JACIXO010000160.1 GCA_014360385.1 Actinomycetota bacterium
ATAACTGGTTTAGTAAAACTTGGAAGAAAAGGAAATTTTATGGGCTCGGTACTGAAAAAGAGAAGAAAGAAAATGAGAAAGAAAAAGCACAAAAAAATGCTAAAGAAGACGAGATGGCAAAGAAGAAATAAATAAAATAGAGTCATAGAAGCAATATACTATCTTTGCATCAGCGAAAAAAGCAGCTAATAGTAAAGGCTAGATAAATGATAGAGCGAAAAGATTTTCTCTCATTACTTGAGAGAAGAATTTTACTAAGCGATGGAGCGATGGGTACCATGCTCCTTAGAGGGACTAATGTAAGATGTCCTGATATACTTAATCTTGATAAAGATGGTATAAAACGAGTAATAAACGTCCACATAGCTTATCTTGAGGCTGGCTCAGACATAATACAAACCAACACTTTTAGTTCAAACCCATCAAAGCTTCAATCCTGCGGTCTTGATTCTGAACTTGAGCTAATAAACAAGAATGCAGTCATGGCTGCAAAGGAAGCAATATCTATTTACTTCAAGGATCGAGAAAGAGATAAATCAGATAAAACAATTTTCGTTGCCGGAAACATCGGACCTACCGGAAAGCTACTTGAGCCATTTGGCCCTCTGACACATGCTGAGACAGTGGACATATTTGCAAAGCAGATAGAAGTTCTCCTTCTAAGTGGGGTCGATCTAATATTAATAGAAACAATGATGGATTTAAATGAGGCACTTGCTGGAATAGAGGCTGCCAGAAAAATTTCAGATAAAATTCCCGTTTTGTGCACTATGACTTTTGGAGAAAATGGTGTAACAATGATGGGAAACAAAGCTGAGGATGTGATAAGACCCCTTCTAGAAGCGGGGTGTGATGTTGCCGGGGCAAACTGTAGCCTGGGATCAGATAAAATGCTGGAAATAGTGGCAAAGATGAGAAGTTCAAACCCGGAAGCAAAACTTATGTTTCAGCCAAATGCTGGGCTCCCAATCTTAAGGGATGGAGAAACTTTCTACAGTGAAACACCAGAGTTTATGGCCTCCAACATAAAAAAATATCTTCCCTACAAACCCTCAATACTCGGTGCATGTTGTGGAAGCACTCCTGAACACATAAGAAGAATTTCAGAGGTAATAGAAAAATAAGATTTCTTTTACTTAAAAGTAAAACAAACCTGTATATTCGCTGTGATTTCCATTTCCTCAGGAGTAATAGGAGGCGGTGTTACCTCCTGTGCTTCAGCACTCTTTAGTATAGTTTCCTCAGCAGCATAAATCGGGCCAGGATAATAGGTCTCGATTTCACTTATGTAGTAAACTTTATCCAACCTGAGTCCCATTGACTCAGCTATAGTCTGTGCCTTCTTTCTAGCATCATCAAGAGCATTCTTAAGAGCTTTTTTCTGGGCATCTTCCTTCAAAGCATCAGTCAAATCAAATCGTATAGATGAAAGAGTACTGGCCCCGGCTTCCACTGCATTTGCAATGACTTGACCCATTTTAGTTATCTCAGTGGTTGACACTTTTACTGTCAAACTCGCCCTATATGCATATATTTTTGGTGGCTGATTCTCTACATAGTAGTAGAGAGGTTCAAGATTTATACTCGAAGTCTCAGTTGTCAAATTTTCAGCCTGGGTCTTCTGGATTGCAGAAATTACTGCTTGAGCAATCTTACTACATTCATCCATCGCCTTCTCGCTACTTTCATTCTCACTTGTCGTTGTAATGTCTACCAAAGCTTTATCAGGCATAACCTTGGTGGCTCCTTGCCCGTTAACGAAAATTGTATTTCTTACTATCCCGCTTTTTACCACCTCAGGATTGTACTCCATTGAAGGCCCTACCCCAATGCAACCCGGTATTCCGAAAATAATTACAGGTAGAATAACGAATATGAGTAGAAAAAATACTAATTTGCTCATCTTCCGAAAGTTTAAATCATTTTTTATATATTTTTCCATACTTATTTTCTCCTCCTACAAAGTTGTTTTTTTCAAATTGTTTCTAATAACAGGTTAAAGTTTCAGAAAGCCAAGATTTTGAAAGCTCTACTATACAAATCCTAAACTCAAAACCCCATTTTAACTTGTAAATATACTATCATACTTCTTTACTCAAAACTACTATCAAAAAATACCAGCTTTATAGTTACAAATAATTCCAGAAAAATTATAATTTAATTTTCCAAAAAAACTTAAAATTCCTGAAGAAAAATCCCAGATTCTATCCAAAAACCTTATTAATAATACATTTAATTAATAATACATTTACCATCTCCTCTCCGCTTCCCAGATCAGAGTAAATTAAATTTTACTTACACTTTAGAGACATTGAAGCAGAATTAATGGAAAATCTAAAACAATTTTCAAATAGAATTATATGCAAAAGAATATATGAAAATGCTTCTAATTATGTATAATAGTAATGTTAATTCTGAATCAGTGAACAAATAATTTAATGCGTTATGCCTTTAGTATTTGTTTTTTTGTAAAACAGTAAACTTTTTAGGAAATAAACACTTGTAAGAAACATAAAATCTATAAAACTTATAAAAATATGAAAAACGTGAAAAAGGGAGGTTAGATGCAAGCTTACTGTGTAAAGTGTAAAAGTAAGGTTGATATTAAAGATCCTAAGGAAGTAACAATGAAAAATGGAAGACCTGCTGTAAGCGGAACTTGTTCCAAATGTGGTACTAAAGTCTTTAAAATCAAATCCAAAAGCGACAAATAATAAATAACAAACTAAAAGTGCGCCTAAAAGCTCCTTGCTAACAATCTTTTACAACTACAAAAACGGATTTTTTAAAATCAAAGGGGCCTTTAGGCGCAAATTTTTAAAAGAGACTAATAAATAAATTTAGTAGTAAATTAAATTTAATGGTGATTGCAATCAACCAGAAATATACTTTGAGGCAAAGGACTTAATCTTTTTCAAATAAATTTCCCTGGATACTGTAAACCCATCCAAATGTCCACCATATGTTTGGAGGAATTCTTTTGGTTTATTGGCCTTTTTAAAGAGTCTTAAACCATGCTCATATGGAATATAGTCATCGGTCTTACTATGGATTACAAGAACAGGGCAGGTTACACTTCCAATATAATCTATTGTTCTATAGTGGTATCTTAGGAATCTCCGTACTGGAAGATAAGGATAAAGTCTTGAAGCCATATCGTCAACAGAAGTAAACGTCGAATCCAGAATCAAAGCACCTGGATGCACTTCTTTTTGGGCTGCAAGCCAGCATGCAATTGCTCCCCCAAGAGAATAACCATAGATAATAATCTTTTTAGGAATAATTTTTCTCTCAGTCACAAGATATTCCCAGGAGCAAAGAGCATCTAGGTAAGTTCCTTCCTCTGTGGGTCTTCCTTCGCTTTCACCATACCCTCTATAATCCACTATGAAAACGCAATATCCAAGGTTGTAGAAAAATTCAATAACCTCAAGGTTATGAGAAATATTTCCACCATTTCCATGGAAAACAAGAACTGTCAACGGTTCTTTGGTCATAGTTCCCTGTGGAGAAGTTCCTGTTAAAGTAGCCTCAGCAGAAGGAATGGAAGGAATATACCACCCTGTTAGCTTTATACCATCAGCGGTGTTGAGAATAACCTTATCATATTGCAGTCCTATATCAGAAGGTGTAGCTATTATCTGGCGAGTGGGGCAATAGATATATTTAGATTGGTTAAGAAATTTATAAATAGCCGAAATAATATATAAAATAGCTATTAATCCAATAAAAAAAATTACAATGATAACTGCTAATCTCATCGGCCACAAAATGTTACATAATTACTATAATATGATTGATAATATATAATTTAATTGGTATTAAACAACTGACTTTCTAAAATAATTACAAAACTCTACGAACTTAATTTTTTTCTTTTTTAGCTATCTTTTTATTGGATACAGCTCTAGAATTCTCCAGTGTATTTGTCTATT
>JACIXO010000161.1 GCA_014360385.1 Actinomycetota bacterium
TTGTATCGAAGACTCTGAATGCATCCATCACACGGAGTAACAAAGCCACAGAAAACACAGGTTTTAGTAGAGGCAAGGTGATACGCTTCAGAATCTGCCATTTACTAGCCCCATCCACTTGAGCAGCTAAATATATATCTATAGGAAGAGCTTGGATACCAGCAGCTATTATGAATACCACTATAGGTGTTTGTTGCCATATCTCCACTAGCATTACAGAGGGTAGGGCTAAATTCGTATTTCCTAGCCACTCCACTTTTGTAAATCCTAAAAAAGTTAGAAAGTAATCTATAGGCCCATAGAGCGAGTTATATAATGTTCGCCATAAGGTTCCAGCCACCACCGGGGGTATCATAAGTGGAATCAAAAAGAAACCTCTTATGAATTGTATACCCCGCACAGTAGTAGTCACAAGGAGAGCAAGTGCTACGCCTATTAGAAATTCAACCATCACCGTTATACTCACGTATAAGATCGTCTTAACAAAGCTACTTACAATTGTTGGGTCTCTCACAAGATCAATATAATTTCTCAACCCTATAAAAACAGGAACTGACCCGGGGATCAGCCGATTGTATTGGAAAAAGCTCATTATAAATGCGTAACTAAGAGGGTAAATGTTGGCAAATAATATAAAAACAATTGCAGGTGCGAGAAATAAACATAGCATTGCTCGTTCTTTGGAATAGTCTATTATCAGAGTTTTGTTTTTAACTTTAGAAATACTCTTAATTATGTGCATACTTTATTAGCCCCCTAATTTTAAGCAAACCAATTCCTAAACCTTCTCCTTTGAGTCAAACTCACAGCTAATCAATACAATAAAACCACTTGACTCTCTAGGTATGCATGTTGGTTAATCTCAAACCTACAAATTCTTCTATACACGTAAGAGACTTTTGTAACTCCATCCCTTCTAATTTCTACGATATATTCTTTTACCTAGTTCCTGCTACTCGCTCACCTAGGCTATAAACTTCCACCAAGAATGCTACTGGTCTAAAGGTAGTTCAAACCGAGTTCTACAAATCTCAACCATACTCACATTCAATTCTTATCTCACTCTAGCAGAACCTTTATTATTGATCAAACAGATTTCTAGACTCTCAATACTAGCTGACGTCTCCAAGCCAGCCCTTCTTGGAGACGTCAGTATTCAAGACTTTTCCTTAGCATACTTAAAAGTTCACAACATTCCTCTACTTCTCAAACGGATAAGGATACTCATATGGAGGAACAGCAGTCTGGATTATTCCTTCCAACCTTTGTTGGAGTTTATCCATCGCCTCTTGCGGAGTCAGAGTTCCTGCCATTGCCTCTCCACACTCTTCACCAACTGCCATAAATGCTTCAAGCCACTGTGGAAGACCAGGAGTGAACGGAATTCCACCAGCCTCGAGAGCATCATACAAACCCTGCAACTGCGGATATTTGGGGAGAAGTACCTGTTCCCAAGCTTGTTTTCTTGGATAAGTAAAGCCCTTTTGCTTTCCCTCCACTTCTTGGCTAGCCCAGTACACTTGATTTTCTGTTGCAGTGAAGAATGCTATAAAGCAGAATGCTGCATCCTTGTTTTCGCTTCCTTTCATTAATACACCACCCTGTTGAACAAAGTTACCTGCTGGACCCCCAGCAGGGGTAGGGATAATGGTCCATTTGCCCACGATCTTTGATTCATCTGGATTATCGATAAGACCTGCAAGCAATGCGTAACTCTCTTCAAACACTGCTGTGTCCCCATTTAGAAAAGCCGAAGCTGCATCTGGTAAATCCCATCCTAGCACTCCTGGGGGAGCATAATTTACAAGGTCTACCATCATCTCACAAGCCTTTACAGCTTCTGGCGTATTTGCCTGAGGTGCCCAAGTTCTGGATAAAAGGTCAACTTGTTGAGTCCATAATCTCACTAGAAACTTCTTAACAAGTTGTGCACTTACACCAGCAAATGAAACACCGTAGACGTTATGTGCCTGATCATGGACTTTAGCCAGTGCGCTGTAATAATCCTCCCAAGTATCAAAAGGATACTTAATTCCAGCCCCATCAAATATATCGGTTCTTATAACGTAGTTCAAGGTTGTTGGAGTATAGAAGGGTATACTTAATCTAATTCCTTTGCCCAACCACTCTCCGCATTGGTATATAGCGCTAAAGAAACCTTCCATATCGACGTTATACTTGTCTATATAAGGATATAGATTTTCCATATAATTATATAAGCCATATTGAAACTCAATGTCAGCAGCCAGTACATCAATGCGGTTTGCCCCTGTGGTGACATCATTTACCAATTTAGGCATAAGACTTTCCCAAGGAGTACGATCAAACACCACTTTAGCACCTGTTAACTTCTCAAATTCTGCCGCACAGTAATCAAGATAATCATCGTAAGGCATTCCACCTTGGGTTAGGACATTAATCGTTACACCACTAAAGTCGAGGTCTCGATCCTGAACCATTTGCCAGAATGATTTCTCAACCGAAGGTTGCTCTTCAGCGGTTGTAACCTCAGTAGACATCTCCACACTAGTCGTCTCCTGCACGGTTGTCTCTGCAATCGGAGCAACCTTGCAACCTAGTAGAGAGCTACTACACCCAATGGTAGTAATAAACACTCCAATCAAGAAGTAAACCAACAATTTGATTCTTGATGATCTCATTTTTTCCACTCCTTTCTCTTTGAGTGTTGTGAATAGCCAACTATTAACTTTAAAACTTCACTTCTCTCCTCACCTCCTATCGTGATAATGTAATAATCAATTATTTGTACTGTCTAAGCTAAGTGTTCAACTATCTATAAAACTAACCTGGTAATCTCCCACAGCTCCTGAATTTAATAGTATTTTCTTCATTGTCTCACTTTACCGAAAGTTATCTCCAAAAAACATTAATTAATTTCAAGCCCATTTTGGGCTTGAGCAATACAGAAATACTGTATCTCTATTCTCGCCATTACCAATTAGAAAATCACCACCAGATCCAGCCTTAATACACAAAGGCTCATAAGCAAAATCATGGACCGGCTGCCACCCCTGGATAATTCCTAAGTCCTCAAATCCACGCTCTTGTGAATAGCAAAATATCCTTCCCATTCCTCTATCTTTGCTTGCAGTAATTCCAAATATTCTGCCATCTTCCAATATATCAATGTCTCTAATTTCAAAGTTTTCGTCTGGTCTTCCAAGGTTTCTTACCTTTCCATCCTCAATGTCATATTCAAACAAATAGGCATCCTGTAAAGTACAGCCAAATATTTTATTCTTAAACCATATCAATTTACTGGCTCGTGCTACATAATTCCTGTTCTTCATGCAGGGAATTTGCGCATCCAAATAATAGACCTGTTTATTTGAAAGCCTCCAAAAAATACCATCTTTTGTTACACCATAAACATCACCACTTTCGGGATCAAAACAAAGAACTTTGGACAAATTATGATTATCAACATTTGATATTAAAAGAAGTTTATTTTCATCTAACGAGTATGAATACACATTTCCTTTATTTGTAAGAATATATATTAAACCGTCAAAGTTGTTTTTCCCTGCAGTAAATACGATTTCTTCTTTTAATGTAATTTTTTTATCCTCAATAGGGGCGAATGCAAAATGTCCCCACATATGGGAATACATTTTCCTTTCTGTATCCACATTGTGAATAAATATCCTAGTTATATCACTTCCATCAGTAACAATACTAATTAGATTATTTATATCATCGAATACCAATACTCCATTCTTCACATTATCAGCTTCTATCTTTCCCACATCCTCAATTGTTGAATTGCTGTCAAATAAAAATATATGAGCCTCTTCACCTATCACTAATCCATAAAAAATAAATCCTCTCTTATCCCAGACTATAGATACACAATTTCCTCTCTTAATATTTGATTCTCGTATGC
>JACIXO010000162.1 GCA_014360385.1 Actinomycetota bacterium
AAACAATTTCAGTAGGAAATTTAATTATATCGCCTTTAAAAGGTTCTCGCACTCCTATAACATCTGGTGTCCCCCATTTATCTTTAAATTTATTTCCTCCTAATGGTATTGCTTTTATGCATTCTTCTACTTCACCAACAAGCCAATCCGCAAATGGTTTATAAAAAGCCTCTTCTTTTATTCCTTGAGTTGGTTTTTGTCCTTCTCGGCTAATTACCCTATCTCTAAATTCAGTATGGCGCCAAAGTCCTTTTTCGGGCTTATAAATTTCATCAGGCAAACGCTTATCTAAATTCCAAACTGTTCCATGAATAGTGTTAATAGGAATTTCTGGCAACTCTTCATGTATTTTCCTAATAAGGTTAGAATAGCGGATACCATCGGGATTTGATTTAAGTATCTCTATAACCTTTTTTATAATCTCTTCTCTTTTTTTTGTCATATTATTATCCTTTCTTTACTTGTTTTTAAAATTTATATAAATCTATATTCTACTCTCAGATATGCTGTTGTTTTGTTATGTAAATTCAAAGTTTTTCATTACGTTTTTTATCTAACATCTTTTAATTTTCAAGTTATGCAAGTTTTTTTCTGCAATCTTGTCCATCACTTACTCCAATTAAGTCTATGTTAATGCTACCAAGCTGGTAATTTTTGCCTTTGTTTCTGGTAGCTTATAGTTTTTTAAGTATTACATATAATTAGATATTTTCTTCCTGATAATCACCCTTCATTTTGTTCCATTGCCATTGCACATATAAGCCTTATCTTACGCTTTGGTTATTTAAAAATATCCTAATAACTTTCGTTCTTCTTTTAATCTTAACCATTTAATCTTTCTAACATAAATACTTTTCTAATCCTTTTTCTATGCTCTTTTAGGAAAATCCATAAAGGAAAGGGCACTAAGTATATCTATAGTAAGCATTTCTTCTATTTTAGGGTATTTAGAAGAGTATATATTAGATACTGTTCTTTCAAGGCTTATAGCCTCTTCTTTTGTATGAAAGCTAAAGATTTACTTTTAAGTCCTTATGCTAAATACTTTCTTTTTTTTCTTGGTACTATGGAAAGTATATTTTTTGTAAAATGAAATATGCATCTTTTTGCCAGGATACTCCTAAAAAGTTTTTCTTATACTGCCTTAACTAGACCTTTATTATCATCTTAATACTACAAGCTTTACTTAAAGATAAGCCTCGCTCTATTAGAGATTTAAATATCCTATCATAAGCTTTTAAATGTCTCTTATATCTATTACCTCTACAGTAAGTATTTCTCTATAGCCATGTTTGTCTATTTAAGCTACTATTACTTAATCCTTGGCTAAAATATCTTTCCTTCTATTCTTTTGTTTATATTGTCAAACTTCACCAGCATTGAACCATCCCATCACCAGCATTGAACCACCCCTTCAGAATTATATCTGAATTTTATTATTATAAATTATTATTATTTTAAAAATAATACCCTCATAATATTTACCACCTCCATTATTTAGGACTGTTTTGTTTTCTAAGTAGAGGGTCCATCCATTAAAATCTGATATGAGTTGTGAGCTAACCTGTCAAGAGCAGAATTTCCGAGGATGGGATCAGGAAACAAGCCTTGCAATTACTTAAGGAGCCCTAGCTGAAGTAAAGGATTTTATCTCGTACCGCTTAATTATAAGCTCATATAAATCGTCTGCCTCATAACGGCTAAAAGGTCGAATGGCAAAGTTGTCTACCACAAATCATACTTTATGTAAAACCTTAAAGTTCTATCATGACCTCCATCAAGTGTTGAAAGTTTTAATGCTTTAAACTTCTTATCTGCTCTTGTAAATAAAACTCAAGTGTCCTGCTTTAAATGCTGCATATACCAGATGTCTTGCCAGTGTAGTTTTACCTGTGCCTATAGGATTCATACCAATCTATAGATACCATATATCCTGGCATTGGACTAAATATAGATAGTTTTTTAGCCAAAGCCATCTTTCTAGTTAAGTACCCAAGCTTATTTTTATATCTATAGGCATTTCTTCTAAAGATAGTAGTCTATCTAGCTTGAGATATTGTCAAATGTTGTGGATGAGAAATTTTACATACCCTCCGGAATACCATTAAGCAGCCACCTCCTTAACCAGTTCTCCTTCAACAACTTTTTTGTTTTCTAAAACAAGAGGTATTAATTGATGACCTTTTAGTTTTACCCAAGTCTTAGATGCCTCCATTGCAAGTTTAAATACCATAGATAGAGTTGCAGTTCTATTTCCACACCCTTTTGTCTTTGTTGTTCTAAGCCTAACTGTTGGAAATGTTGATTCTATTGGGTTTATAGTACGTACATGAATCCAGTGAGTGGCCGGAAAGTCATAGGAATGTAAACAGGTCCTCCTTGTCCTTTGTTACACACTCTACAGCTTTGGGATACTTATCCTCAAAGGCTTTTACAAAATGATCATATGCAGACAGTGCTTTCTCTTTGGATGGGGCCATATACATCTCATGTATTGCTGATTTTGCCTTAGGCTTAAATAGATTTCGGCATTTAATCTAAAATATTTTTTAAGTTTTATGTACCCAGCATCTCTGACGAGTGTCTTCTGGATAAATCTCATGAAGTGCTGCCCAGAAACCAAGAGAACCATCTTCTATTACAAGCTGGGGCCAATAGATAGTCCTCTTCGTTTTAAATCAAGCAATATCTCTTTCGAGCTAAGTTTATTTTCACGGTATCCGTCAAATACAGCTACAAGCTCTTTATTTCCATGCCTGTCTTAAACCTATTATGATAAGAATACAGGATTTATCATCTTCTTTAGAATACATTAAAGTAAACTTAAATCTAAAAAAGAAATATACATAATTTTCATCTGATAGATCACAATTTTTCCAGGTAAGATAGTCTTTTTCTTAAAGATTCTTTTAGTCGTACTATATTTGCTGGGGATAGTCCTGCTTTAATCTTCGCTAAGGATTGAAGACAGTACAGAAGGAAAATCATTTGTTGACATTCCTTTTAAATATAGGGCTGGAATTAAATTATCAATACTTGGAATTCTACGAAGATACCTTGGAAGGATATTAGATGTAAATCTTTTATGTTGGTATTTACAAAAGAGCTCTGTCATCAACTCTTGGCTATTTTATTTGAATTGGTCCCATCCCAGTTAAGATCTCTCTTTATAACATGTATAAATTCCTTGCAACAATCCTTCTTCCATTCTCATCTGTAAGATGACAATGTTTTTCAATAAATTCAGCTACTTCATTTTCCAATGCCAATTGGAGCATTTTCCTTTTCACCATCTCTTGTCACCTGCTTAAAGTACTTACCACGTATTTTCTTCTTTAATAAATTGTGGTTTTTGGTTACACTTATCAATAGAGCATATTCTCCTTTATTATGTTTTTACAATTCATAATATTTTAACGGAGGATATGCTCCTTTTCTATATTTAAATCCACAACTTTTTATTATATCTCCTCATAGGTAGGCTCAAAACTCCCAATGCTCCCAACTCAGCAGTTGCTTACTAACACGTTTCAATCCCTCATAGGTAGGCTCAAAACTTTTACTTCATTTAATAGTTGCGCTCTTGATGTTGCTGTTTCAATCCCTCATAGGTAGGCTCAAAACTAAAAGAAAGAAGTACTTATACAAGAGTATCTCTTTTGTTTCAATCCCTCATAGGTAGGCTCAAAACCCTTAGAGGAAATTGGAGAAGAAGTTATTTTTGAAGTGTTTCAATCCCTCATAGGTAGGCTCAAAACGCAAATTCTTTGGTTCAATATTTGCATATTCATGCTGTTTCAATCCCTCATAGGTAGGCTCAAAACCAAAAAATGGAAAAGTGTCCATCGTGAAGAAA
>JACIXO010000163.1 GCA_014360385.1 Actinomycetota bacterium
GACATGGATGTACAAAATTATATTTCCATTTTTGCTTTCACTTATACCCTCCTTTCTTTACATGATTTATTTGAAGTACTTGCCCCCTAAAGCATCATTTGCATCTGCATATCTTCTTGTAATACTCCACCCATATTTTATTACGATTCCCTTTCTGTCAAAACAACTAATTGCAGAAATATTCATGGTGTTGTTTATTCACACTACAATAACAAATATTAATCCAAACAATATCTTAAGATTTATTTTTGCTCTTGCTCTTGTATTCTCACATTACGGGACAGCGTATCTCATACTTGGAATGTTAGTGTTCATGACAATATATAAAACCTTAGCCAAAAGTCTCCTAAACAGTTCATATATTCAAAGTCAATCTTGGGATATCCTATTTTTGATGACATACATTGTTATAGTGATTGGATGGTATATTTATGTTTCTAAAGCAACAACTTTTAATATAATAATTCGTATTTCATACTCTATTATCACCCTAATAAGGTCGGGATTGCTATTTAACCCTACATCTTCTAGGGGAGTTGCACTATTAACCCAAAAACTCCCTCTTTTAGGTATTGTTGATAAATACATGTATTTGCTTATCAGTCTTTTAATATTAATCGGACTTATGGTGGAAATGATATCATTTTTTGCACGTAATAAAAAAGGGTTATTCGATGGTAATTATTTAGGCTTTTCTATATACTGGATGGCGATACTAGGAGCTGCAGTTGCAATACCTCGATTTGCTGTGATGAGTCCTTATCGTTTGTACCATATTTCATCAATCATGTTAAGCCCCTTTGCTATCGTTGGGACAAAAAAACTTGTTGGGAGTATCTCTGGTAGAAATGGGAGTGATTCATATTTAAAAACAATAACAATATTTTTAGTAATCTTCCTACTGCTTAATACAGGGGTTGCCAATGAAATATTAAAAATGCCCCCTTTCTACTCTAGCTCAATAAACCAAGAAACCGCACTTAACTTTGGAACTATTGAGGATATTAGAATGGTTTATGGGCGTTTAATAACTACATACGATGTCGTTAGCTCAAAATGGGTAAAAACGAAGATAGATCCTAACAAGGAAATATATTCACACAAATGGGGTTATGGAAGTTCTTCATTACACGCATATGGACAAATACCTCTTGATAAGATTAAAACTATAAGTAATAACATACCCCCTGAGGAGTACATATTTATAATGTATATGCTGGGAAAGTTCAGACTGTGGTACTATACAAACTCCCTAGGGCGACCTGTATATTATAATGCGACTAATTTATACAATAGCCTAATCTTAAATTATGGGATCATATATTCTAATCAATATTGTAATGTTTTAATCTCCTAAAAGTCCTTCTTTAATTCCTTTATAGTATGATATTAGCAATCGTGGATTTTTTTGTAAGAATACAAAATTAACAAATCTCCTTGCATGTTTGTAAGTTAATAACCAAATCACCGCAATTATAAGGCTGAATAAATCCCCATGACCTTTAACTAAAAAGACATGATTTCGGGCTTTTATGCGAACTATAAACGGAATAGAATCTCTACCAGAGGTTACACCTACTTTGTGCCATACTTTTGAAAAAGGGGAGCATGTTACGATATACCCATAGTTCCTTGCTCTGAGCGATAAATCAACATCTTCATAGTACGCAAAATATCTCTCATCAAAACCTTTTAGCTTCATCATAATATCTCTCTTAATTAACATTGAGCAGCCAGTAACGTACTCACATTCTTTAATCTCATTATATTTGCCCTCATCAATTTTATTTATTTCATAGTGCCAAGGTCTTCCAGTTTTTAAATTAATGCCCCCGCCACCTAAAGCCCATATTACATCACTTCTTCCACCATAATCATAATAATAAATTTTAGATCCAACAATTCCAATTTTGTCATTACTCTCAGCAACTTTGACCATCTCTATTAAGAACTCTTTATCTACAACGGTATCATTGTTTAAAAGTAAAACATAATCTGGATTTAATACACTCAAAGCAAATTTTATCCCAACGTTGTTCCCACCAGTAAAACCATAATTATCTTTGTTTTTAATCAAAATCAGCCTCTTATCAACATCATACTTCTCATAAAGTGAACGATTAAACTTTCCTCTTCTCGCTTCATCCTCATTAACTTCAAAAACCTTAATCGGCTTATTATAAGGATTATACATGAAGAATCTGGAATTAACATCAATCTTTCCCTCAGCGTACTCTTTAATCTTTTGAATAGACTCATCTCTTGAACCATTATCAACTACAATAATATCATAATTGGGGTAAGTTACTCTATAAAGTGACTCCAAGCATTCAATTGTATCTTTCCAACCATTCCAGTTTAGGAGAATTATAGATACACGTGGCCATCTCAAGTTAGCTCCCTCCTCGAAACACTTGTCGTAGCAAGTTTATATCTATATCATCAATTATTCTAAATAATATTACTCCAGCTGAATACGCTAACCCATACAAAATAAAAAGAACAACAGTATTTTGAACGACAATTAAAGCTAAATAATAAAGGCTTAACGAGAAAAAGATAGTTACTATCAATTTAACAATCCACATGTATGAACTTAGGGAATCCTCCAAATGGGCTTTTAGATACATGAATGTTATAGAAAAGACCAAAGCTTCAGTAAATACTGTAGTTAAACTCGCTCCAATATAGCTTAATTTTTGAATCGCAAATATATTAAGAATAAAATTCAAGAGTGCACCTAAAGCAGTAGCTTTTGTATATACTATCTGTCTATTTATAGAGTTTAATGTATATAATGGGGGATGAGTCACAAAAGAAAACACTACTGCCCAGATCAAAATTTTTAATGCAGGAATAGACAGCTCGTAGTCTTGCCCATAGATTAGCAGGATTATTTCCTTTGCGAACAACATAGTTACTATTCCAATTAGTCCTCCGAGGGTAGCAAAATATTTTAATGATCGGTTATAGACAAACTTCACGTCTTTCTGTGACTTCATATACATCTTTGAAAGTACTGGATATATTGTCATAAAATATGTGCCTGGAATAAACAATAAGACATACACCAACCTATAGGCAGCATTATATATCCCAACTATTTCATTCCCTTTCATATATGAAAGCATTACAGAGTCAATCCAGAAGAAAATCGCGACAAAAATGCTACTTAACGCAAAAGACCAAGATTCACTCACGAGATGCTTCCAGAAATTGAAGTTAATGTGTATTGAAAAGTGTAAATGTTTCCAGATAGTCACACCAACATAGTATCCGAGAACAATTAAATTTACAAGTACAAATGTTACTGCAAAATAAATGACCCCCAACTGTAGTTTAATTCCAACTAATACAAGGATTAGAGATAATACACTACTTAAAATTTGCCCCGCTGCTATAAATACCATTTCCTCAAAAGCTTGATAAATATCTCTGAATACACTCACAATGCCGGCTATAGTTGTTGAGATTGTAATTAAATAAACAACCTTAATTGTAGTTTCAGGGTACCCCAAAATGTTAACAACAAATGCAACAATTAAAAAAGAAACAACCCCAAAGATTACTTTTAATACCATCGCATTTGCTAAATATATGCCCGCTAAATTTTTGTTCCTAGCTACCTCCCGAACAATCAGAAAATCGAGCCCAAAATTAACAATAACTCCGAATATCCCATTTAATGCCAAGGCAAATGCAATAATACCATACTTTGAGGGCCCCAAATATCTTGCCATATACATAACATAAAAAAACCCAAAAAGCATGCTGATAATCCTAGAAATAAATAACATACTTATATTCTTTGCAATTCTCTGGACTTTATTCATTATGACGCAC
>JACIXO010000164.1 GCA_014360385.1 Actinomycetota bacterium
ACGTTTTACTTCATAAACTTGATGCTGGTTTTATTTATTCCATTTTTTTCCAGAAAAGCGTCCAAACTTTTTACGAGGTATCTATTGATACCCTCGGCCTTATCTCTTTTGTTGGCAAGTATTGAGATATTTATCCTCTTTAAATTCCATCATTTTTTGGCAGGTCTAAGATAGCTTTAGTAGTAGAACTTTAGTAATAGCTTGCCCTAGCACATAAGTTTTTAACAAGTCACACTACTTGTTATAGCTTAAGACACAGATATTTTTAGGGAAGCATTTCCAATTTCGTGATAAAGAAAAAGATGAATCTTTAAAGAATTAGGCTTAAGTGTTTCGAAAGACCAAGCCTGATCCAATAGTTTGTTTTCCATTACAAAAGAAGAAATGCTACCTATTTTTAGACACAGATTGACAACTATTAGAAGAAATGCTATGCTTTTATATTAAATCAGACCATTTTAGTCTGATTTATCTACCAAACCATATAAGATTCGTGAAAAACTACAAGAACAAATGAGACTTACGAACAAGACAACCTATGGAATAGAAGCAATGTACTACCTTGCAGAAAAATACATTCCCCACGCCAGGCCTACAACTCAACAGGCGCGGTCCATGCAAACAACCACCCAACCTACGCAGAGGTCAACACCCAGACCAGTGCCTATTTCAGAAATAGCAAAAAATGAGAAGATCTCGAAAACCTTTTTAGAAAAGATATTCAAAAGCCTGAAAAAAGCAGGCCTGGTGAAAAGCATAAAAGGTGTGGGCGGGGGTTATGTCCTTGCTTTACCTCCATCTAACATAAGTATTATACAAATATTGAATGCTCTGGGAGAGCCCATCGGTCCAACTTTTTGTGTAGAAGAGGCTTTAAAACAAAGGTGCCAGAAATCCAGCAAATGCGTTCCAAAGAAAATATGGCAGAGCTTACGAATTCACATAAAGAATTATTTAAACAACACTACTCTCGAGGATTTGCTAAAAATAAAAAACGAGGAGTTGACACAAGTATGACTCACTTAAAACCAAACAATACCACATCCGACGAAAACTTTACAATCTTTAATAGTCCCAATAATAATTCCCGAAAGCCACACACTTCACACACTTACAGGAAATATGACATATACACGGGGTCACAGTCACATATTGAATCATATGCTAAATCCCACACTAAATACATCTACTTTGACCATAGTGCCACAACCCCTGTCTTGCCGGAAGTAATTGAAGAAATGAATAAGTGTTTTACCTTGTATTACGGAAACGCGTCGGAACCCCATAAGCCCGGTAGAGAAGCCAAGGAAATTCTTGAAAATTCCCGCAACATAATTGCGAAGTCCCTGGGGGCAAAACCTGAGGAAATAGTTTTCACAAGTGGGGGAACCGAAAGCGACAACCTAGCGCTTTTCGGCGTAGCTGAGGCTTACCAGAAAAAAGGAAACCACATTATAACTTCAGAAATTGAGCATCCAGCAGTACATATGCCATTAAAAAAGCTTGCAAGGAAAGGTTTTAAGATCACTTACATACCTGTGGACAAATATGGCATTGTGGATCCCCAGGATATCAAAAAAGCAATCACTCCTAAAACCATCCTTGTTTCAATAATGCACGCAAATAACATCGTAGGGACAATCCAACCTATAGAAGAAATTGGCAAAATCTTAAAGGAGGCTGGTATTGTCTTCCACACTGATGCCGTCCAGAGCTACTGCACTATAGAAACTAATGTAGAAAAACTTAACGTGGACTTACTTTCTATCTCAGGCCATAAAATCTATGGGCCCAAAGGAGTGGGGGTACTCTATATAAGAAAGGGGACTAAAATGATGCCCCAGATTCTGGGAGGAGGTCATGAGAAGGGAAGGAGATCCGGGACAGAAAACATTCCTGGAATCGCAGGTCTTGCCAAAGCAGTAGAACTGGGCCAAAAAAATCTTTCGCAAAAGGGAGAAAAAATAAGAATACTAAGGGACTATCTCAAAAAAGAGTTATTAAGAAGAATTGATGATGTGTCATTTAATGGACATCCCACAAAAAGACTACCAGGAAATTTAAATTTTTCCTTTAAGTACATAGAAGGTGAATCTATAGTTCTAAGGCTTGATGATGCAGGAATTGCTGTTTCAAGTGGTTCGGCCTGCTCTTCTTCCTCGCTCAAGCCGTCCCACACACTGGTAGCAATGGGACTAAGTCCAGAAGATGCAGCAGGTTCAATAAGAATAACTCTTGGATTTGAAAATACAAAAGAGGAAGTGGATTATTTCCTTGATGTAATTCCAGGAATAGTAGAAAGTTTAAGAAGAATTTCTCCACTTTTTAAGGTAAAAGGACATAATTAGAGTAGACTATATTCACAAACCTGACTTAATAGCAAAGGGAGCAAAGAAATGCTATCGATAAAGAGTAAATAATATGATAAAAGCAAGAATATGGTAAAATATTTAACTGTATATTTTAGCACTATATATTCAAAACTATATTAGGATGGGAGTTTAAAATGACCAAAGAAGAAAAAGAGACCCAGGAAAAGGGAGGGGAAGCAAAGGAGGAGCAAAGAAAATACGAAGGACAAGAAAAGAAAAAGCTCGAAAAGGAAGATATTCTTAAGGCATTATCGGAAGTTTACGATCCTGAAATTCCCATAAACATAGTAGATATGGGTCTTGTATACAAAGTGGATATAGACGATCATAACAATGTGGAAGTCGATATGACCATGACCGTTAGAGGATGCCCAATGCACGCCTTCCTTACAAGACAGGCCAGGGACAGGCTTGAAAAAATTAAAGGAATAGGTAATGTAAAAATAAATCTCGTATGGGATCCCCCCTGGACCCCTGAGAGGATTTCTAAAAGTGCAATTGAAAATCTTAAGATGGAGGAGTGACTGAAAATAGGCACTCTAAGATTATATCTGGCTCAGATAAATCCCACTGTAGGAGACCTTGAGGGAAACTTCCGAATTATTTCATACCATATAGAAGAGGCTAAAAAAAATAAGGCAGACATAATTGTGTTTCCAGAACTTTCTACCACAGGATATCCTCCTGAGGATTTACTTTTAAAGCCTGACTTTGTTGATAAGAACCTTTACTATCTGGATAAAATAAGAAGTCTCTGTACTAACATTATCGCAATTGTCGGGTTTGTGGCAAGGGAACAAGAAATATATAATTCAGCAGCAGTTATACATAACCAGGAAATAAAATCCATCTACCACAAGCAATTCCTGCCAAACTATTCGGTCTTCGATGAAGAAAGGTACTTCCAAAAAGGAAGCCAGAATTACATCTACAAAATAAGAGAGATTCCAGTAGGTCTAAATATCTGTGAGGATATTTACTACTCGGAGCCTACTGAAATGCAATCTATACTTGGGGGTGCTGAACTTATAATAAACATATCTGCCTCCCCTTATTATGTGGGAAAGGTAGAAGAAAGGGAAAAAATACTTTTCACAAGGGCAGTAGATAGCAGAGTAAACATAGCTTACACAAATATTGTAGGCGGCCAGGATGAACTAGTTTTTGATGGAAATAGTCTTATCATAAATGAAAAGGGTAAGATACTCGCAAGAGCAAAGCCCTTCCAGGAGGATAGAATAATTTTCGACCTCGACACTCAGGGAATATCTTTCACAAGGCTTCAAGACGCGAGATTTAAAAATCAGAGAATTAAAATGCGCGGGCTTTACAGTCCGCTACCTATAATTACTATTGATAATGTCCATAATATTGATATTGCCAGTGATATCAAAAAAACCAATATT
>JACIXO010000165.1 GCA_014360385.1 Actinomycetota bacterium
CTGACTTATTTTTAGCTAACTCCCTAGGAGCAGAACCACAATGCCAAAAGATTCCACTGTTTTCACTCTCATCTATATGAACCAAATCTGAAAAAAATGGGATGCTAAAAGCAATACTTTTTTGAACGATCATAGTCATTACCCCATAAATATCACCCTCACATGAAGTCATTATGTCGTTACTATTAAGCATTCCCAGTGCAGGACATATAGCAATACCATAATCTTCATGGAACTCAGGCCAGCACTTGATAGCAAATGCATCAAAGCCTAGATCGTATGCAATTCTCTTGAATGCTGTATACAATTTCAGCAATTTTATTGTATCTTTTTCCGCCACATTATTATTCCTACCAATATTTTTATTTAGGTAATTCATTTCTCTCAAAATCTCTTTATTACTTACTTTTTCTGCAATTAGATATACTTTTGATATATCGATATGTTCAATTTCAACTCCAAACTTTTTCCTTAATTTCAACTCATCATAATTAGAAGTATAAAAACCTGGAGCTCTGGACCCAATCAAACCTATTCGTTTATTATTAATATTTTTTATCGCATAAATTGCCAATATAGTTCTTTCTATTTCAGTCCTTAATTTTAAACTATCAAGCGATCCAAAATAAGCTCTATATTCTATACTCATTTTATGTAATATATGACAATTCATATTCAATGCACATAAGGCATTTGATCTAATTCTACTTCCATCAAATGTCGGTTCTGGCATTGCAAGTAATATTACTGGTACATTAATTTCATTAAATATTTTAGGGATAATTGTTCCTAAACAAAATGTACAGAAATGTATTAATAGCAAATCTATACTTTTCTCTTTTAAAAAGCATATCCTACTTATAACTTCTATATCTGAAAATATAATATCTACTGGTATAAGTTCTATCATTTTATTTTTTTTCAGCTCGTTAATTGTTATATGGCTAATTTTCTTTGCCCATTCTATATCAAAACTATGTTTTGACAGAGGAATATAGCCAACTCTAACCTTTTTCATTTAAGATCCTATTACTTTTAATAATAAAAAATAATAATGAACTAAACTATTGATATTTTGATTATTTCATATTATAATTCTACCGATTTTAAGAGTCAATATATATTTAAATTAAATTATCATGAATATTTAATGAATAAATTTGTATATTTGTTTTATTTTTTATTTTCCTTAAGTCGAATATTGATTTTGAAATCTTTTACATAATAATTATCAAATATAGTAAGAATAATAAGACATGTTATGAAAATCAGTAACAAAAAAATATCGATGTTAACTCATATAGCTAGTCAGATTAGAAAAGACATAATTGAAATGATATGGAATGCAGGCTCTGGTCATCCTGGTGGGTCTTTATCCATTGCAGATATCATAGCAGCACTTTACTTCGATATATTGAACATAGATAGCACTAATCCAACTAAAAAAAATAGAGATAGATTAGTATTATCAAAAGGCCATGCATGCCCAGCCGTATATAGCGCCCTTTCCCTTAAGGGTTTCTTTGAAAGAGACAAATTAAAAACTTTAAGAAATATTGGAAGTATTCTTCAAGGACATCCGGACATGAATAAAACTCCTGGAATAGACATGACAACCGGCTCACTAGGACAAGGTCTTTCTGCTGCAGTAGGTATGGCATTAGGTCTAAGATTAGAAAATATTGATTCATATGTTTTTTGCATAATTGGATGTGGCGAAATGCAAGAAGGCCAGATATGGGAAGCAGCAATGGCTGCTGCTCATTACAAGCTAGATAAATTAATTGCAATTGTAGACTATAACCGGCTTCAGATTGATGGAAGAATGGATGAAGTTATGGAAGTAGAACCTGTAGTCATGAAGTGGCTCTCTTTTGGATGGTATGTAATTGAAATAAATGGACATGACTTTAACCAAATAATTGCAGCCATTAATTTTCTCAAATTAATAAATAAAAAACCAAAAGTATTAATTGCTAATACAATCAAGGGTAAAAGTGTATCCTTTATGGAAAACGTTGCAATGTGGCATGGAACACCACTTTCTTTTGATCAAAAAGAAAGGGCAATTGAGGAGATTTCTAAGTATGAAACACAATGTAAAAAACCCGCTATCTAACAGAGAAATATATGGTATTACTCTCTGTGAATTAGGTGAAGAAAACAAGGATATTGTTGTTCTTGACGCTGATCTATCTAAGTCTACAAATACATACAGATTTAAGGAAAAATTTCCCGAAAGATTTTTTAACATGGGAATCGCAGAAGCAAATATGATAAGTGTAGCAGCAGGATTAGCCACGGTAGGAAAGATACCTTTTGCTTCTACCTTTTCAGTTTTCGCTTCAACGAGGGCATTAGAACAATTAAGAACTTCAATTGCTTATCCCAGATTAAATGTAAAAATAGTAGCTACTAATGCTGGAATTGAAATAGGAGGAGATGGGGCAACTCATCAAGCTATCGAAGATATAGCAATAATAAGATCTATTCCTAACATTATAATTATTTCTCCCTCTGATCCTGTTTCAACCGAAAAATTGATAAGAGCTATTTCTGAATATAATGGACCAGTGTATGTCAGACTTGGAAGGTGGCCAAATCCCTACATTTATAATTTAAACGAAAAATTTGAAATAGGAAAAGCAAAGATTATAAAAGAAGGATCAGATTTAACCATAATATCAACCGGAAATATGGTAAACAAATGTGTTCAAGCATCAGAAATTCTAAATTCTAAAGGTATAAGTTCAACAGTAATTGATATGCTTACCATAAAACCCCTTGACTGTGATATAGTTTTAGAGTATGCAAAAAAAACAAAACATATTATAACTGTAGAAGATCATAGTATTATAGGAGGTTTAGGTGGAGCAGTTTCAGAATTCTTATCTACTACCTATCCCATTAAAATCAAAGTTATTGGTATAAAGGATACTTTTGGCACATCAGGTAGAAATCCTGAAGACTTGTTTAATTATTTTCATATAAATACAGAAGATATTGTTAAAGAGGCAGAATTGTTTTTAAAATTTAACTAGTAATTTCAGATTATTTTATGAGTTCAACATTATCTAAAGCTTCTAATTTAGAAGCAATATCTTCATCTATTTGACTATCTGTAATTATTCTCTTCCGAATTAATTTCGTACTTAAATTAAGCATTCCTCTATTCAAAAATTTACTGCTATCCACAAGAATGTTTAAATTTTTAGATCTAGAACAAACTACATTTAATATATTCACAAGTTCTATGTCAGAAGATGTGCAATTACCATCAATCGAAACCCCAGCAGCCGATATAAAGCTAGAGTCAATATTTATTTCTTGAAGAAACTCAATAGTCCAAGCACCATAAAACATACTAAAGCTCTGTCTCAACTGTCCACCAGCACAAATTATACGTACATCAGGGTATTTTAAAGCTTCACATATTATAGCAGGAGATATTGTTACTATATTCAAATCAAAAAAATGCCTCTTAAAAAGCTCCTGTGCAAACACAAATACTGTACTTGAAGAATCAAGAAATATAGTTTCACCATCATTCACATATGCTAAAGCCTTTTTAGCAATTTCTACCTTTTTTTCATAATTATTTTTAAGTCTTACTGTAAATCTTGTCTCAAATTGCCCATCTCCCCGGCCCTTTAACTTTACTCCACCACGAACTTTCGAGACAAGACCTCTCTCTTCAAGTACATTTATATCTCTTTGGATGGTAACCCTTGATACTCCTAACTCTTCTGTTAAATTATCAATTG
>JACIXO010000166.1 GCA_014360385.1 Actinomycetota bacterium
ACTACCCATACCTACCATAAAAAGGAAAAATTTTTGAAAAGGAACTTGACTTTTTGTTTTTCTTTACTATAATATGGTTCATTCAATAGTTCTTTTCCTCTTTTTATTAGGATTTCTATCACTTTTTCTTGCATATCATTCATAGGCGAGCCTCCGAATTTCTGCTACCGTTTTGCGGGTATGCGAAGTTTGGTGTAAGACAAATTTGGGTGAGCACCAAAGGTGCAAACCGCATACCTGCTTATTAGCAAACCCGAAGAGCGAGCCTGCGAAAGTAGACGAAGAGTTCCGCCGCCGAAATTTATGGAAGTATTTGACCCCAAAATGTTACAAAGTATATACCTTCACAACTTCCAACAATTCTTCCAAAAGGAAACCATGAAACTCTATAATCGCAAATTAATATTCCATTTTCTACTCCTTTTTCTCTACTATAATCCAGCAATTCTTGAAGGACTTCACTACTTAGATTTTTAAAATGTTCTGGTGTGGTAATTGTTCCATCTTTCCAACCCTTCTCTTTTAATACATTATCATGTATAGCTTGGTTATCCAACCAAGGTGCCCAAGCTAATATGAAAAGAATCAATAAAGCTACAATTATACCAATTTTGATGTTTCTTTTTTTAATCATGTTTCACCTCCTCCTAAAAGGTTATCAAGCGGGTTTTTTATTGTTGAAAGGTTCTTTGTGCTTACATGGGTATAAATTTCTGTCGTCTTTGAACTTTTGTGACCTAAAAGTTCTTGAATATACCTCAGGTCAATTCCACTCTCCAGCAAGTGTTTGGCAAAGGAATGTTTTAATGAGTGAACACTAACATTTTTCTTAACCCTCGCCTTCTTGCATGCATTCGGGAAAATTTTTGAACCGTCATTTCTGTTATATGCTTTTCTTTATTCCAGCTGGGGAATAACCACTTCTCGGGTTTTTCCTTTTTCCAGTATTCTCGCAAAATTTGAAGAGCAACATCGGAGAGTAGAGTGTAGCGATCTTTCCTGCCTTTTGATGCTCTAATGTGAATAAGTTTCCTGTTTGTATCTATATCTTCTGGCCTGAGCTTCACAACTTCTCCAACTCGCAATCCATCAGAATACATAAGCGTTAAAATGGCTTTGTGCTTTATATTTTCTGTTGTCTGGAGTATTTTCTTGACCTTTTCCCTGCTCAAAACCACCGGCAGTTTTTTATCTTTCTTAGGACGCTTTACTTCATAAATAAATTTCTTCTTTAAAATCTCTCCGTAATAGAATTTTAAAGCATTGATAATAATATTCAAAGTGGATGTTGAAACTTTCTTTTTCTCTATCATATAGTAAAGATATTTTTTGATGTCTTCATTCACTATTTCTTCTGGCTTCTTCCCCTGTAAATAAAAGAAGATCACGGTTATATCTCAAATAAGATTTAATTGTCCTTCTTGAATACTTCATTATTGAAAGTTCCTTTTGTAACGGGATAAGATGAAAGTAAGGATCAACAATAAGATTCTCGCTAGGAACACGGATTATAACCTTGGTATCCTTTCCAAATTCTATTTTCACGGCAGGGATTTTTCCTTCCCTTACCATTTTATAAAGAGTAGATTTTCTTATTTTTAAATATTTTGCGGTCTCCTCAAGGGTCATTATAGGAGAATTGCCTTCAATCATAGGTTTAACCCCTTTTTATGCCTGCCAATGTTTAGCATCGTTATCATCACATATTATAGTAAAGAAAAACAAAAAGTCAAGTTCCTTTTCAAAAATTTTTCCTTTTTATGGTAGGTATGGGTAGTCTCATCTTAATCCAGAACAGGAAAAGAAGGTTTTATTTATCCAGCCTTTTCTCTTGTGCAGGTAAGTCGGAAGGATACTTTGAAAGAGTTTGAAAGAGCTATCAAAACTGGCTCCCCATCCTGCTATTTTTCTAATCGTTCCCTTTGATTTTCCGAATGAGATTCATGGATGCAAGAGAAAGAATCTTTGATGAATGAATTTTTAAAAAAATTATTTTATTCTTCGTTTTTCTGGCGAAAAAGTTAGTCGGGTGTGTGGAGATTAAAATTCATCTTATAATTTCCGAGTAATCTACTTCTACACCATCTTTTATTTTCTTGTAATAAATCATTTTCGCCTTTATCTTTTCTCGTAAACTCCTTTTGGTCTTATATGTATCTGGTTTTATACTAACAGGTAGATTCCCTATAAATCCATCTATTCCTTTTGATTCTTCTTCAGGTGTAGAAAGTCTATAGTCCGTATTAAGTAATTCTGCTCCCTTTTTAAGAATGGCTTCCTGAAATTTCAATCCTATAAAAGTCTTAACTATTACTAAATCCTTAACCCAGTTTTCTATTAACTGGGCATCGATTTTGTCTAGCACATCCCTAAAATTTTGAATCATTTCTACTATTTTATTAGTAGCAATTTTTATCGCCGCAGGGTGTTTTTTTAAATACCACTCTTCCCACTCTTCTAAATGTTTTCCAGGAAATTCCTTGATAAGCTCGCTTAATTGTCCTACTACTTTAGGTCTGGTAGCTTGAGCATTTTGATTAGCTAAATTTAAAAGCTGAGTAGAATATTTAGGAAAATCATAAATCGGAGCATTAAGGTATTTTTTTATCTCTTCAAATGTAAGTTTTACTTTCATAATTTCTGAAAAGTGTTTATTTTTTCATATTTTAAAAATTTATCTTTATATTTAAAATCTTCTGTATCATCCACTTTAGCTAATCCTCTTTTTATTAGGTGGGCATTAATAAAGGTCTTGTTTTTAAGATACAAATATGCATGCAAAAAATCATCCTTGTCAAATTTTTCTTGATCAAACTTTAAGAATACAGATTGTCTTAAAACTTTAAGTTTTAAAAATCTTATAGCCTCTTCTCTCTTAAACGGAAGTGGTTTAACTCCTATTAATTTTATCTTTATTCCATTGGACAACAATAATCTATCTGGACCAAATATTTCTTTAACACGGTAATACTCTTGTTTTTTACCATTATCTTTAGTAGTGATTTTTGAACCGAATTTAAGCGAACGCGGATCTATTTTTTTGTCAAATTTTACAGGATCTTTAAAAATATATGGTAAATTTTTAATTTCTTCTTTAAAATCGAGATCTAAATTATTTTGTCTAATTATTTCTATTTCAAAATTAGAAAATAATTTATTCTCTTCATAACCTATTTTCTGTTTTATTATAGGAAGAAAATTTTCGTTAATTTCATAACCTACGGAACTTCTTTCTAACTTCATTGCTGCAAGTGTTGTGGTTCCACTTCCTAAAAAAGGATCTAAAACTACTTCTCCTGGAAAGGTAAACATTTTAATTAATCGGTAAGGTAATTCTAATGGGAACATGGCTATATGTCCATTTTGTCTTTCTCCGTTAAAATACCAATGGCCGGAAAAATATTCTTTCCATTCATCTTTAGAAAGTCTTGCTTTTTCTTTTGTTTTCCTATCAACCTTTGGAGGCTTTCCAGGTTTTTTAAAAATAAGTATAAACTCATAATCTATCTCTACAATTCCATTTCTAGGATAAGGATAAGAACCCATTACTGTGGCTCCTCCGGTAGTATTCATGGTAGTTTTTTTCTGCCATATAATTGCTCCCATATAGTCAAATCCTATTGTTTCGCAAAATTTTATTATCTCTGTTCTAATTGGGACTACTTTATATCTCCCGTAGTATACACTTCTGGCAAATTGATCACCTATATTTATGCACATTCTACAACCAGGATGAAGGACTCTAAAACATTCCTTC
>JACIXO010000167.1 GCA_014360385.1 Actinomycetota bacterium
TTTCTGTTAAAATCATCTTTCCTCCTAACAAAGCATGCTAACAAAACATGCAAAAGATGCCACAATTAAAAAGAATAGAAAATAAAACCTGGCAAAGATAGTGAAGAGAGTAATAAAAATTTTTCTATTTTCATCTATCTTCATACGACTTTGTATTTTCCAATCAAATTTCCTTTTGTGCTCAGAAGATGAACTGCACAAGCCGTGCATGGGTCAAAGCTTCTTATAATTCTTAAAACTTCTATCGGACTGGGGCTTTCTTTTATACTAGTTCCTATTAATGCCTGCTCAATTGGCCCCGGGTTTTTATTTCTGTCTTTTGGAGAAGCATTCCAGGCTGTAGGTGTTATTACCTGATAATTTGAGATTCTCTCATTCTCTACTTTAAGCCAGTGCCCGAGAGCACCTCTGGGTGCTTCAGTAAGTCCTATTCCTTCTCCCTCTGGTACTGGGGTGTAGGAGGAGGCAGCTGGCTCTCCAGGCTTCAACTCTTTCGCCCATATTTTTAAGTATTCACACAAAATGGTTGCCATAATAGCCCTGGTGAGATGTCTACCCATTACTGAATAGAGGTTAGATATATTTCCTCCTATTTGCGAGAGGGATGAGTCAACCAGTTCTTTTACCAGATTGTTATCTTTTCCTAAATATGTGACCAGAACTCCTGCCAGTGGGCCAACTTCATAAGTCTCGCCTTTATAGCGTGGAGACTTAATCCATGAATAGGCTTGTTCCTTTAAGGCCTTGGGACTGGTTACTCCCTCTTTTGGATTTAAAGGCTGGGTTTGGGCTTTGGCATTTTCATAATAGCTGTGCTCAATATCTTCTGCTATGCTCTCTACGTCAAGGGTATCTAATCTATCAATGTTCTTCACAGTCCCTCTTCCAATGAGAAGGTCATTATAGAGCCCGTTTGACTTTATTCTGTATCCTCCATAGGCAAGTAGTTTCTGGCAGCCTTTACCTATTTCGAGATAGTCGTTGTAAGTTATGGCTATGGCTATAACATCTGGAATGTAGTAGTTCTTTACAAAGTCTTCTATTACTTCGAGCCTCCATAGAAAGGAACTTATTTTGTCTGAAGTTACTTTTTCAGATACTCCACCTCCTACAATAGCGCAGTCATGAGGCCATTTACCTCCAAAGATGGTAGCAGCCTCCTGAGCCTTTTTGTAGATATCTAAAGCTTTCAGGTAATGGCTCGCAACTTCTATAGTAGTTTTCTTATCTAACCTGTAGTCCATTTCATCTCTTGGCAGGAAAGGTGCGGTGTAGCCGTTCTGAAGGAAAGACTTTAAGGCATTAAGGTTAATGTCTTTTCCTTCGTAATCTAAAACTTTTAAGGGATCTACATAATCAAGCCCGCTTAAAATATAGAAGTGTAGAATGTGGTCTGCAACTGTTCTTGTGCCCTGAATTATATTTCTAAGTAGAATCCCATTTTCAGGAATTTTGTCCTCAAGATTCATACAATCTTCTAAAGCCCAAACAGACGCAATTGCATGTGGTTCAGGACAAACACCACAGATTCTTTGGGAGATTATGACAGCATCCCTTGGGTCTCTTCCCCTTAATATAAGTTCTATTCCTCTAAAAAGAGTGCCTGCGATGTTGGCATCTGCTACTTTTCCATTATCCACAGTAACCTCAACTTTTAAGTGCCCTTCTATTCTGGTTATCGGGTGGATTACTATTTTTTTCACTTTCTCACCTTCCTAAATCATGAATTTTGGATTTTTCTTTTCTTTGACTTGAAGGAACTTCTACGTCAATAATTTTATAATAGAAGTCACCAACATAATCAGGATACTCAGGTTGTGTGCACCCACCGCACGGTGCTCCACTCCCTATACACCAGTTAGTCTTTCCATTCCAGAGCCTTACAGGACAGTCAGAATAGGTTACAGGTCCTTTGCATCCAAGCTCATAAAGGCAACCCTCATCCCCAAACTTCCTGGCAAATTTTCCTTCATCGAACCATGCTCTGCGAGGACAGTTTTCGTGAATCAGCTTTCCGTAATAAGTAAGAGGCCTTTTTAATTCATCCAATTTTAAATTTTCAAGCCCATTTGTAAGGATCTCTCCGATGGTTCCAAATAGCCAGTCAGGGTGTGGAGGACAACCTGGAATATTTACAAGAGGTGTTTTAATTTGATTACTTAAGAATATGTCGTCTACGCTTAAAGAATCTGTTACATTGGGAAGAGCTCCAGCAATCCCTCCATATGATGCGCAGCTGCCAAAAGCTATACTCATGATGGCACCTGGGGCTAAGCTTAGTACTTCTTCAAGTATAGTTGATTTCTTTCCGTTTTTTTCCCCAGTTGTGCAGAAAATCCCATTTTCTCCGGTTGGAATTGCTCCATCAATTATCAAAACATAGTTTTTATCTCGGGCAGCTTTTTCCAATACATCCATAGCAAGATTTCCGCTTGCAGTCATAATGTTTGGGTGAAAAATGAATTCAAGTTTTACGCCTGGTACTATCTCCTGAAGTAGTATATTTCTTATGGAAGGGTAGGTTGAACAAAGAGTAGAAGTCACACACCCGCTACATGCAGCTCCTTGAAGGTAAATAACAGGGATTGTTTTGGTTTCCTTTTTAGAGTTCATATTGGCTCCTTATTAAGTTTTGGTTTTGGACCCTCTTATTTTCCTTGTTGTTTCTTTTATTAAGGTTAATAGACTTGGCCAGGAGGATAAACATTTTTTCATTTTATCCAAAATTATTCTTAATTTCAAATGTTAATTAAATTACAATGTTAAACAATCTGCCTGATCCTTGTAGATCCATCTTTGTCTCTCTCACAGAATTTAAGATGCTTACCAAACTTATCTATTTGTTGGAAAAGTTGATAAAATATACCCAGGGGATTAGTTTATTCATGAATATTGATTCTTATAACAATGATAGGTAAGGAAAGACTGGAGTACTATTTTGTAATTGTTAATTAAATTGAATGGGTTAAAAGGACAAGACATGGGAGAAATGGATAAAAGGTATGAGCAAATAGAGCATTTATCAGACGTTGGCCTTAGAGCATATGGGAAAAGCCTGGAAGAACTGTTTGAGAATGCTGGTGAGGGCATGTTTTCTATCATGTGCGACTTAGCTAAAGTAAGTCCCCTCTCTAGAAGAGAAATAGATATTGTAGAAAGAGAAAATGTCTCTGTGGAGCAACTACTAATTTCATGGCTTGAGAACCTACTTTATCTATTTGAAGTTGAAAAGATGCTATTTTCGTCCTTTAAAGTTCACAGTGTAAAAGTACAGAGCGATAAAAGCAACAAAGATGGCAGAGAAGGAGATGAAAAAAGTAAGGAAGCCAGGGTGAAAGCTGAGATTTTCGGTGAGAAAATAGATTTTACAAAGCATGAAATAATAGTAGCTATAAAGGCACCTACTTATCATACGCTTGAAGTTAAAAGGGACAGCCTTTCTGGAAGCTGGGTAGCCAATGTTATTTTTGACATATGAGAAAAACTTAAGAAAAATATATCAATACATCGCAGACCTTTTAATTGAAATATTATAAATTTAATGAATTTTAAGCTCATTTATATAGTTGTTCATTAAGACTCTAAATTTAGTAAAACTACAAAGTCTACGATGTCTTGATATATTTGAGTCTACGATCTATTGATATTTGTCAAACTATAATATAGTGAATATAAAAAGTAATAAAAAGGGCAGGTGGTGGTAAAGTGGTTGATTATAAAATTAAGAAAATAAATGATTTTAAGTGGGAAA
>JACIXO010000168.1 GCA_014360385.1 Actinomycetota bacterium
TCTTTGTAGGCTTTATAGATTCCAACCATAAATTCAGGCATAATCCCTGCAGTAGCAGTCATGCAACCATCTCCTCCCATTAAAAGGGCTGGAAGGAATATCTCTTCTACACCTACAAGTACTTTAAAGTTGGGATTTATCTTTTTCGTCATCTCAAGTAGATTCATTACATTTATCATGTTTCCTGAAGAATCTTTTATACCAACTACATTTGGCATAGAACATAGCCTTTCAGCAATATCTGGAGTTACTTCATTTGCAAAGAAGGGAATATTATATAGAAAGATTGGTATATCTACTGATTCTGCTACCCTACGTAGGTGGCTTTCTACTACTTCTTCCGGGTTTTTAAAAAAGTATGGTCCATGAAGAACCACTGCAGAGCAACCTTTTTCTTTTGCATAGGAGGCAAGCTCTATTGATTTTGAATAGCAAGTAGCTCCTGTTCCAGGGATTATATCTATTCTTCCAGCTGCCTCATCTACTACTATGTCTATTAGGTATTTTCTTTCAGCCATATCAAGATGGACATATTCTCCACAGGTAGATACTGGAAATATGCCATCTACTTTTTTGTCTATTAGAAAGTTTACCAGCCTTCTTACCTCTATTTCATTTATTTTTCCATCATCATCAAAGGGGGTAAGCATTGCTACTATTACACCTTCTGGGATTCTCATAATCTTCTCCTCTCAAAAACTAATAAATTCTTCTCTCAAACCCTCACAACTAATAAAAAAGCCAGGATAAAAGTTTACAAATAAGTCCCAGAATTTTTATCACTATGGCCTCAATTCAAAAACTCGCCATACCAACCAGGCTCAAGTCCTTGTGCTTAAAATATTAATTCTTTCCAGTAATTTTAGCTACTCCTCAAGAAATGGTTAAAATTGGAAATACTTCCTTAATCTACTCTACTTCACATTATTTGTATCTAATTTTGTATCTAATATTACAGTATTTATGGCTGTTTATCCACTTAAGATTTTCAGAAAGTCCCAAGTATAAACTTTAGTACCTTTAGCAATTGTTTAGAGTCAGAATTAGAATAGCAATATTTGCCAAAAATATAACTTCTTAATAGAAAAATTTGATTTTTGTAAAAAAATGATGTAAATTATCTAAGATTTTGTTAAAAAGCTTTCGTAGCAGCAAAATTGGCAATGAACTTTATTGTTATTAACAGAGCTTAAGCATTAGATACTGAAAAATACCAAATTGCCAATATTAAGTTTACTAAATTAGATTTACCAAACTTATAGGAGTTAGGTGGTGTTAGTATGACAAACAGTAAAGAAACCAGAAAAAAATCTAAGGAGATCGGGATAGAAGGACTCGGAAGCATAAGTGAATTAGAAGCTGACATAATGAAGATCGTATGGGAAAAAAAGAAGGCAACAGTAAGAGAAATCCATGAAGAATTACTGAAAAAAGAAATTCAGAAAAAGGAGCAAAACTTTATCCCATACACCACAGTTATGTCTACCATGAGCACACTCGCAGAAAAAGGGCTACTCCATCAAGACAAGAGTGCCAAGACTTATGTGTATTCACCAGCAGTTGATAAAAAGGAGTTATCTAAAAGTATAATAAAATCTGTAGCTGAAAAACTTCTGGAAGAGTCTTCCAAACCCCTGGTGTCTAAATTCCTGAGCGATGACAGAAACATCACCAAAGAAGGAATCCAGAGGCTTCTTGATGAAATAGACAAACTGTAAGGAAGCTTGCAAGAAAGCTTCCTTACAACCTCTCTAGAAGCGTAACTGGAAGTGTGAGAGGTAAATTCTTACGGATACAATTAGCTTGTAATAATTAATTGAGTCTGTAGAACTTTTCTTCTGATGATTCTTGTTCTAGAAATTTCTTTCCAGTATCCTTTAGTTTACCAGAAGCTTGACATATCTATATACACTGTATATACAGCTAGATAGAAGGATAGAGACAGTAAAGTAGTCTTATTAACATAAATAAGTTATTAAAGCTTAATATGCTTGAAATACTTTTAAGACTATTAATAAACTACCTCCTCCCTGTAGTGTATGATAGCGCAGTAAGTTTACTCCTAGCTTTATTTTTCCTTACTATTTTCAGGATAAGGGATTCTAATATCAGAATTCTTTTTTTGTTTCTCCCACTTGCAAAGCCATTTCTGGTAATCCTGGAAAAGGTTGATGTTAACAAATTGTATTTTGAATCACGGCCGGGTACATTTGGCTTTAGAATGCCAGATCCGACCAATATAATTGACATATTTGAGAAATTCGAACACGGACCTCTTATCTTTTCTGACCCTAACTACCTTACATTACTCATAATTATTATAGGTATAGTTTTGATACTCATCGTAAGATGGATAAGTTTAGCAATGTTTTATAGAAAATTAGCCTATGAAGAGAAAGTAGATAGGAAGGATGTGCCTGAAATTTATGATATTATAGACAGGTACAGCAAGAAAATAAAAATTAAAGCCCCGGACGTAAGCCTTACTCATAAAAGCTATTTCTCTCCATTTGTTGTAGGAATTAAAAACTGTACTTTAGTTCTATCTCCCAGATTAATAGAAAGCCTTGATAAAAACGAAAAAGAAATTTTAATCCAGCATGAACTATCCCACATTAAAAGAAACGATAACTTAATTGGCTGGATAGCATTAATCTTAAAAGACCTTCAATTCTTTAATCCATTCTCATACATAGCTTACTACCTTATAAAATCAGAACAGGAAAGAGGAAGCGATAAACTTGTGGTTCAATATTCCCAGAAAGGCCAAAAGGAAATAGCCAGAACATTCTTAAGTTCTATAATGAAAACAAAAATAACCTCACAATCAAGAATCTGCCCGGAACCTCTCCAGAGTAGCTCGTTTTCACCTGCTACAATGATAAGCCAAAAAAGATTAAAAAATAGAATAAACTCCATTATAAACACCCGCCCCAACAAAATTTACAGTAATATCTTATTAAAAATATTTATGTGGGTACTATTCCTGGCACTGCTGTTAATTCAGCCAATATTTATCATCAAAATAGATGACATGATTACATTTTTAAGATAAACTTTTACCACATACTAAACCTATATTTAAAATTGCATTTTTAATTAAGAAAGACTTTAAATAAAGTACTAATAAAGATATAATTAATCAAAGCAAATTAAAGTACCAGTCAAATAATCACTAAAAAGTAAAGGAGGGAAAATGCTATCCATAAATAAAACCAAAGATTTGTGGAATGTAGAAGCTAATTTCAAAAAACTAACCCAAGATGTAGGTCCCCTCTGCTGCTGGTATTGGTGTATATGGTGGATGAGCAGGATATAAGGGACACAAAAAACAGGGTCAAGAATGAAGTTATATCAAAGTAACTTCAATTACTCCGCCAGAATAAATTCCAGATATACTTTCATAAACAATACTCTCACAGGAGCGCTGGACATAGTTGAAAGTAATATCTGGGATAAAGTGTGCAATGAAAAGTTCGAAGATATCCCTTCCTACCCTCTCTCAAATCTAATTGAGAGAGGGTATCTTTATTACGACCTTCAAAAGGAAAGAGAACTTTTCGAAACCTTGTATCATAATTACATCCAGAAAGCTATATCCCGACCAATAAGATTTGTGTTTTGCCCCTCTTTCCAATGCAACCTAAGATGTACATATTGCTTTGAAAAAGAACTCCCACAAAATCCTCACAAATACATGGACGAGGCTCTCCTTGGAAAGGCAATAGATTCAGCAGAGGAAATTT
>JACIXO010000169.1 GCA_014360385.1 Actinomycetota bacterium
CTGCTAATGCAACTCTTTCTGCCATACCATAATGGCTATAAGTCCTACACCCAAAAATATCCTCACATATCTCTCGCTGCCAAGAGTAAACATTTTCTGATGCAAAAAGAATAGCTTTTAACTTGAATGGTAATTTTATTTTATATTCCTTTATCTTATAAGCAAATAAGGCAATTGCACTCGGATACCCATGTAAAAATTTTGCTCCAAATTTTTGAATCTTTTCAATATAATATTTAACAGTATCTTTGCTATCTATTATTGGTGATAACCTCAAAACTTTAGTTATAGGATTATATTCAGACAATTTCTTATTATTAATAACACTCCCCCTAAGTTGAATTAATGGTTCACCTGGTTTAACTCCTACTCTTGACCACTGATGGAAAATAAATGCCAGTTCTTTTTGATTTTCTAAATCATTAACATACCACTGGAGTGGTTTTCCAGTAGTCCCACTTGTGTGTGAAATTATTAAATCATTGATCTTAAAATTATTAGCAGTTAAATCCTTATAATTCTTCCTAAATTCATCTTTTGTCAAAGCAGGTAACTTTTTTAAATCTTCCAAACTTTGAATATCCTTAGGCTTTAATCCTCTTTCATCAAAAACTTTTTTATAATAAGGAACGTTTTTATAAGAATGATTTATCAATCTTGATAACTCTTCTATCTGATACTGTTCTAATTTTTCTTTACTCCACCATTGAGACTTTTGAAGAAAATTATAAGTATCCCAAAAAACTTTCCCATATCTAATTTTTAATGGAAATAAGCCATAGGTATACTTTATGCACTGTCTTAATGGTTTGGGCAAAGATTTTATAAATTTTCTAATACTCATCTATGTTATAACCCAAAAATTTGTTTCTCAACCTCAAAACTTATCTCTGTAGCTTGGATTAGCTGACATAATGGAATCAGGTAACCTCTATTTTCTTTTAATGACTTAGCAAATTCTTTAAGCTCATTATAATGACCCTTATCCTGAACATTAGTTTTTATATTTCTCTCCCTAAGACCAAAAAATTCTAACTCTTTATAGTCATTTAGATAAATAATTTTATTATCAAACCAAATTTCCATCTTTTCTTTCGGTGCTTTTTTAGAGCCAAGAGAAGTGTAGACTAAATTACAAACCGAGCCATCCTTATATTTTATAGTAGCTACAAAATTGTCATTGGAGTTAAATTGTTCTGTTTCTGGGTTAATACCTGCCGCTTTTGTTGTAGAAACTTCACAATTAGTAAAATAATTAAACAAATCATATATATGACAGGCTTCTCCTATGTTTCTCCCTCCACCTTCCTCAGTGTGTACCCAATGATCTTTAGGTATAAAACCAGCATTCATTATGTAATTAACCATTATAGGATTGACTCTATTACTAATTATCCCTTTAATCTTTATAGCAAAGGGAGAAAACCTTCTATTAAACCCTACCATAAAAGGAACCTTTGTCTTTTCTAGGGTAGCTATAAGTTTACTTAATTCTTCTACATTTAATGCCATTGGTTTTTCTAAAAATATTGCTTTTCCTGCATTTGCAGCATCAATTGCAATTTTTGCATGTAGATTGTGTCTTGTAGAAATTAAAACCATATCAATATTCTTATCCTTTAAAATTTCCGTATAATCAGTAGTTGCATAAACTGCATTAAATTTCTTTGCTAAACTTTTAGCATTATTACCAGATTTACAACATATAGCATATATGTTGTAAAATTTATTTAATCTTTGTAAGTTAGGTAAATGAACATCCTCAGCAAAACTACCTGCACCAATGACTCCTACATTTATTTTATCTTGTCTGATCTTATAGGAGGTTTTTATTATTCTTTCCTTAAGTAACAAATCCCTATGATATTCCAGAAGAACAACTAAGGGTTTACTATCACCACGCCTAAGAGATTCAAAAGCTTTAGGAGCTTCTTCAATTTTATAAATCTTTTCAATTAAGTCTTTTACATTTACTTTATTCTCTGATAATAATGAAAGATACTCTCTCATATTTCTGTTTTCTGTCCATCTAACGTAGGCATATGGATAATCATAGCCTTTTAATTCATACCTTTCATCGTATCTACCTGGTCCATATGACGTTGATATTAATAAATCAAGCTCCTTTTCATAAAAATATTTTCTTTCAATATTTAATGGCACATCTCCGACTACAACTACCTTCCCTTTCTTTCTACACATTTCCATTGCCTGATTAATTACTGCACTGCTAGTTGAAGATGCTGTTATAACTGCATAATCAACCCCATATCCATTAGTACTTCTGATAACTTCTTCTACTATATTTACATTATTTGGATTAAAACCTATATCTAGACCTAAAGAAAGTGCTTTATCTATTCTTCTCTGGTCTAAATCTATACCAATTACTTTACAACCTGATAATTTTAATAATTGCACGGTCAACTGCCCTAAAATTCCTAAACCAATCACTACCACAAATTCTCCTAATTCAGGTTTACATCTACGAACTCCTTGTAATGCTATACTTCCTAAGGCAACAGTAGAAGCATATTTTAATGACAAGTTATCAGGTACTTTTACAACCAAATTTTCAGGAACTGCAATAAATTCAGCATGGTTTGCAATTCCAGCTCCAGCACAAGCTACTTTGTCACCCACTTTTATATTCTTTATGTTCTTCCCCACTTCTAAAACTAAACCTGAGGCAGAGTATCCAGTAGGAGTTTGGGAATCTAATTTACTTTTTACTTTTCTTATAGTCTCAGATAATCCTTTATTTCTTAACAAATCTAAAACTTTTCTAATATTCTGAGGGTTATCTATAATTTTCTTAAATAAAGGTTTACCTAATTTTTCAATTCCGCTAACTTCTGTTCCTGAAGAAATGCAGGAATAATAAACATGAACCAACACTTCATTAACTGACACAAGAGGTGCCGGGACTTCATCTACTATTACTCTACCTTTTCTAATAAACACCTGCTTCATAAACAATAATCTTTATATAAACTATTTTTATAAGTTATTATATATAATATCTACTATTCTTTCAGAAGCTTTACCATCACCATATGGGTTTACATTTGTAACCATTTTATTGTAAATACCTTTATCGTCTATTAATTTAGATACATTATCTACTATTGAATTTATACTTGTACCTATTAATTTTGAAATACCTATATCTATTGACTCGGTTCTCTCTGTTTTATCCCTAATAACCAATACAGGTTTCTTAAACGTCGGTGCTTCTTCCTGAACACCTCCAGAATCTGTAATTATAAAAAAAGATTTATACATTAACCAAACAAATGATTCGTAGTCAAGTGGGTCAGTTAAAATTATATTATGTATACCCTGTAAAATTTCAAAAACTGGTTTTCTGACATTAGGATTAAGATGAACAGGATAAACTATCCTAATATCCTTATATTTATTAGCAACAATCTTAAGTGCATAACAAACATTTTCGATTTCTTTACCAAAAGATTCTCTCCTATGCATTGTAACCAGTATAATCTTATCATTTTTTAGCTGTCTAAAGACTTTACTTGACTCAATTTCATGTTTATTCTTTTCCACCCTACTAATCACCCATTCAAGTGCATCAACTATTGTATTGCCAGTTATAAAAATGGTTTTAGGATCAATTCCTTCGGATAACAAATTACTAAAAGATTTTTTAGTAGGAGCAAAGTTAAAATCTGCA
>JACIXO010000017.1 GCA_014360385.1 Actinomycetota bacterium
CCTTATTTTACAGCTCTCGTTTAAAGCCTTTTCGGCCGAGCTGGTTAAAATGTTCATGTAGCGGGACTCCAGCCATTCTTTCGCGAAACTGCTTCCTACAGAGAGAGTCAGGCAGTTTTTTTTTAGAGACACAGGGTTTATATTTTCAAACCAGGTTTTATAGGTAGGCGTGTTTATGGTACCCTTTATATCTTTTAATATGTTCTCCCAGACAGAATTTAAATCGAGTTCCATTACTCTTATAATATTAAAGATTGCTTGAATAATATTCAAGATATTTAATCCCTTTAGGTGAGAGCCTTCTCTTGCCTGAGCTTTTTGAGGTTAAAAACTTTTCACTTTCTAGGTAAATTAGCTCTCTATAGGTGGTAGAAAGACTGAGTCCCAATTCTTTACTTATCCTTGATGGACCTGCCTCTCCAAGTTCGAGAATAAGGAAAAGTATTTTAATCTGCCTTAAAGTTAGGTCATACTCAAGAAACTCATCCAGGCCTGCGTACCTTGCTTTTGTCTTGCTATTGGTATTAGTATCGATGGTGGTACTAATATCGGTGATAGTAGCATGGCTTGTTGTGTCATGGCTGGTTGTATGTGTTTGGTTTTTGGGTGCTTGGCTCTGAGGGAGTGGCTTTTTATTTTCAGTTGGTTCCAGCTTTAGAGAGACTACTGTTCCTCTTCTTATATTGTCCGTTATATTCACGCTTCCCCCAGAAAAAGTTATTGTCTCTTTGACGATTGGTAAGCCCGAACCTACTCCTCTTATGTATTTTTTCATTTCTCTAGTTGCTGAGGTATAGCCTGGTAGAAAAGCTTTTTCTTTGTCTTGTATCCCGGGGCCCTGATCAGAAATAATTATATGGTTTCCGTTATCCAGTATGCTTATAGTAACTTCCTTGAAATAGGCATGGATTAAATTCTCTACCACTTCTCTTATTATAGTGTAGGGAATCCTTCCTCCCATTTCATGGGAGTAGCTGTAGGTTTTATGAGATATATCGTCTATTAGCTGTGTTACATCGTTGGCCTGGATGTCTATAACTCTAGGGATGCTGGTGAGATTGTCGTAAATGGCAATTCTTATAAGAGCAGGGAATTCGAACCCGGCACCGACACCATTTTTGGCCTTTACGGTATCATTTGTGATAGTATTGGTGATGTTGTGAGTAGAGCTTAGAGCACTGTCTCCCAAGACCATTTTCCTGTATCTATAGATTAAAGTAATATTTAAGGCTTATATTAAATAGAAATATACCGCTAATTATTTATTTTTCAAGGTTTTTCACTTTTCAAAGGTTTTTAACAGCTCTTTATCAGGGAAGAACCCCCTGGTTACAGTTGCTAAATGTTTGGAGTTTCAGAATTGTTAACAACACTTAAGGCACTAAATTGTGCTGAAATCTTAGTTATTAACAACTTTTTCAACAACTGTTGAAAACCTTTATAACGTTCCTGGAATTGTTAGAAGAACAAAAGTCTTCCTAAAAAGGCTGTGAAACTGAAACTATTTATATAAAAGTTACTATCAAGGCTAACAAGGGTAAATTACCCGTTAAGAGTGCCTGTAGAACTACCAATCCCACCTATAAAACTACCAATAAAACAGTTTGATTACAAGTTACCTCTAAAACGCAATAATATATGATAGGAAACGGTAAAAAAAAGCGTGTTATTCTATAAATATAATATGTCTGAAATGTGTCTATATAAATATGTAAAAATATGTAAACGAGCCCTTCGCAAAAACACTTAAAAAGGAACATAGGTAACCTACTGGCCCAAATGTAGAGTGTAGTTTTTAGTATAGCAAAGCCTGAAAAATAATCAATTTATCTTTGTTTAAAACTTGTCGGCACTATCTTTTCAATTTTTGCTTGTGAAAAGAGTAGTAAGTATATAAGTTTATCGGTAAGTTTTTATTTGTTAAAAATTTATTTTTGTTTAAATAGAATCTCTGGTAGATTTGCATGGTTTGTGTTCCGGGAAGCATTTCCAATTCCGTGATAGTGATAAAGATAAGCTTTCTAAGAATCAGGCTTAAGTGTTTCGAAAACACACTAGCTTTGCCTCGCTGGGGCAAAGCTAGCTCGAATTTTGAAGGCTTCGCTCTCCTCTCTTAAGGGGAACCATGCCCGCTTCGCCTTCAAACGGTTTTCTTAACAACCAGCCTGATCCAATAACTTTTTCCATCACGAAAAGAAATGCTACCTGCGTCCCGGAGTGTTCTTGATATTAATCAAGTTAGAATGTATAATTTACTTCCTAATTAAACCAAAGGTTTTAAGTGGAGCTAAAAAAGCAGGAGAAAAGGAAAGCATGAAAAGAACCTATCAGCCCAGCACGGTAAGAAGGAAGAGGACCCACGGGTTTAGGGCAAGGATGAGTACTAGAGCAGGGAGAGCAATAATAGCTAGCAGAAGAAGGAAAGGAAGAAAAAGACTTTCTGTTTGAAGGTGAAGAGGGAAGCTTAAAATCGAGTTTGAAATATTAAAGAAAAAGAAAGATTTTAAAAAATTATCTCGCGAAGGAAAGATAGTCGACAACAAATATTTGTACCTTTATGTTTTAAAAGGAAGCCAGGACGCTAATAGTGTAAAGATAGGGATAAGTATAAGCAAGAAGATCGGCTCCTCTGTTGAGAGAAACAGGATAAGGAGAGTTTTAAAGGAAGTTTTTAGGAAGCTTGACGTGAACTATCGTGGAAGTTTTGAGCTTCTATGTATCGCAAAGAAAGATGTTTGTAGAGCAAACTTCTGGGATATAAAAAAAGAAGTAGAAGAAGATTTGAATTCCCTCTTGTCACCTGAAAATAAATACTAAAATACCAAACAATCCCTGTGTGGTAATCCATGCTTAGCAAGCTGCAGACACCTTAAGAGCGCTGCCCTGGGAATGTGATAGACCCTGCGGGCTAGCTTTTGGACAGTACCTTGAGGACTAATGAATAATGAAGGACATTGATGTGAAAAAAGTATTGCTATTTATACTCAGGGTTTATAAGAAATATATTTCCCCCATTCTTCCTAATTCTTGTAGGTTTTATCCTACTTGCTCTGAATATGCAATAGAAGCTATTAGTAAGTATGGAGTAGTAAAAGGAAGTATTAAATCTATGTACAGAGTCTTGAGATGTAATCCTCTATGCAAGGGTGGGTATGACCCAGTTAAATGAAAAGTGATATCAAATGATTTTGAATAGAGTGAGCTTGTAAATAAGTTGGGTGAGGAGTTGAGTAAGATAGTTTGCAAATTAACTTTATAGTTTTTATGTAAGAAAGGTTCTGGTTGGCTCAAATGCTAAGTCAAATACTAAAACCAATACAGGATGTGTTAGAGTATGTAATACTGTTTTTTTACCAGTATGTTGTAGCAAATTATGGAGTGTGCATTATTTTTCTAACTATAGTAGTTAGGGTAGTCTTGATTCCTCTTACTATAAGTCAGACAAGATCTCTGGCCAAGATGCAAAAGCTCCAGCCTGAGCTTAAGGAAATTCAGAGAAAATATAAGGATGATAGACAAAAAATGCAGGAAGAGATAATGAAATTTTATCAGAAGAATAATGTGAATCCTCTGGCAGGTTGCTTACCTCTGTTATTGCAGATGCCGGTCTTTTTTGCGTTGTTTCAGATGCTGAGGGCTCCCTCTTCTAGAGTGCTGGATGTAGTGGGGGAGAATTTTAATTTTTTATGGATGAATCTAAATAGCCGCGATCCGTATTTTATATTACCCATACTGATGGTTATAACTATGTTTCTAAGCTCAAAGCTGTCTACTACAGACCCAAAACAGTCAACTATTACCTACATAATGCCCCTTGTCTTTGGGGCAATATCGTGGAATTTGCCGTCAGGTATATTGGTCTACTGGGTGACTACTAATATATGGCAGATTGGACAGCAGTGGTTAGTTAATAAAATGGTCGCAAAGGAAGGCGAAAAAGGAAGCGAGAAGGAGAAAGAAAAAAAAGAGCCTGGTGGAGATCTGGTAGAACAGAAGACAAAAGAGGCAATCTCTAAAAGGAAGAAAAAGAGGAAAAAAAGATAGGAAACAACTTTGTATTGAGTGAGGTGGAGTGAGATGCCTGATAGCAGGAACCTGGATGAGGCTATTAATCTGTATATAAAGTCTTTAGAAGAAGAACAGAGGAATGGAAAATTAATAGAAGGTAAAAAGATCGGGAGCGAGGGAGAAAATCTAACAGGCGTAGAGAAAATAGCTTCGTTTGTAAAGAAAGTAGTGGAATTTATCTGCCTGGGGGAGGAAGTAAAGGTAAAGATTGATCCTGACGCAAATAAAATATCAGTGTATGGGACCGATTTGGGGATTGCCATTGGCAGGGCTGGTAAAAATCTCCAGGCCCTGGAGTACATTGTTAATCTTATTGCCAGGCGAAAGAGGTGGGTTTCTGGAGAAGTGGTGATTGATATAAAGAATTACAAGGAAAGAAAATTTGAAAAGCTTAAAAAGATAGCACTTAGGATGGCAAAGAAGGCTATTGAAGAGGGGAAGAAAATTGCTTTAAAGCCTATGTCGTCGTATGAAAGAAAGATAGTACATGGTATTCTTTCCGAAATAAAAAATGTAAAAACCAGAAGCAAGAACAAGGAACCCAATAGGCGAATAGTGATCTATCCTTTAAAGGAAAAGGATGCAACGTGATATTTTCTATTGTGGGGGGCAATGGAATCATAGCAGGCTTATCTTTATCCCTATAATGGAATTAGAGATGCTTTAATAGTAGGATAATGTTGATGGGAGAAGGATAAAGAGAAGGAAAGTAAAGCCGGGTAAAAGTCCTAAGTTCCAGAGTCCTAAATTCTAAAAGAGTTGGATATAAAAATAATGGCATAAGTTAATTATGCCATTATTTTTTTATATTGTTTTAAGGTATAAAATATTAAAGCGGACATTATGTTACATTATATTAGATATTGATTTCTAGTACCATGGCAGCTGATGTAGAAATTACTTTTAGCAAGAGTAATAAGGGGATGAGGGTTTTATGATTGCAGTAAAAGAAGATACAATAGCTGCTATCGGAACGAGGGCTGGAGAGGCGGCAATTGGCATAGTTAGAGTAAGTGGAGATAGAGCTATTGAGATAGTGGACAAGATATTCAGGTCTAAGAGTGGAAGGAGGATAGCCGATCTTGAGACATATACGATTATCTATGGTGAGATTGTCGATAAGGATGGAAGTATAGTTGATGAGGCAATAGTCAGTTTGATGCGTAAGCCTAAATCGTATACCAGGGAGGATGTAGTGGAGATAAATTGTCATGGAGGTGTAGTGGCTACTACGAAGACACTCGAGCTCTGTATAGAGAGCGGGGCGAGGTTGGCGGAGCCAGGAGAGTTTACAATGAGAGCTTTTTTGAATGGAAGAATAGATCTTTCCCAGGCGGAAGCAGTACTTGATTTAATTAGGTCAAAAACGGAGCAGAGTCTGAAGATTGCAGCCCAGAACCTGAAGGGAAAAATAAGGGAAGAAATATCAAGGATTAGAAGCAGAATTCTTGAGATACTGGCTCAGCTAGAAGCCTCAATAGATTTTATAGAGGAAGACCTGGAAATTCTCCCCTACGAGGATATTGTTAGCAGAATTGGTGAAGTAAAGAGAGAAGTAGAACAATTGATTGAGGATGAGAAGAGGGGTGAAATACTAAAAAATGGAGTGAAGGCAGCTATTGCTGGCAAGCCGAATGTAGGAAAGTCAAGTTTGTTAAATGTATTATCCAGGAAAGATAAAGCAATAGTGACTCCAATTCCGGGCACAACACGGGATGCAATTGAGGAAATTTTGTACGTTGAAGGGATACCGCTGATACTGGTCGATACTGCAGGGATACGAAAGACAAAAAATATTATTGAAAGGCTTGGTGTAGAGAGAAGTTTAAAGCATATAGATGAAGCTGAAATAACATTGTTAGTGCTTGATGGTAGTAAGAAACTTGAGAAGCTTGATTTGGAAATTATGAGCAGACTGAAGAAAAGAAGAACAGTTGTGTGTATAAATAAGATAGATTTAAGCCAGGAAATCGAGCGCGATGTGGTAGCTAGATATTTTGAGGAGGACAAGGTAGTTGAAATCTCAGCTCTTAAGGGTGTTGGTATACCAGAACTTGAGAAGAAAATCAGAGATCTGGTGATGGGGGATGGTGTTTTTGAAATTGAAGAGAAAATAATTCTCAATAGTAGACATAAGAGTATTATGATGCAGGTGGAAAGGCTACTTGGAAGCGCAGTAAAGGCCATGAAGGCAAGAATGTCAGAGGAGTTTCCATCGCTTGACCTAAGAGCAGCTTATAACCTATTAGGGGAAGTAATTGGCGAGAGAACGACTGACGATGTATTGAATATGATATTTAGTCAGTTCTGTATAGGGAAGTAAAGGGCAAATTAAGCGACAAAAATTAACAGAGCTAGGATATTTGGCGAGATGTTTCACGTGGAACATTGGAGAAAGCTCTGGTTGTAGGGAATGTGGGTTGATGTAAACTTGTCTAAGGAAGGCAGGAGATAGGGTTTGGGTGAAGAGTATGAGGTGATAGTTATAGGTGGTGGTCATGCGGGCTGTGAAGCCTCACTTGCATCTGCCCGCAGTGGAGCAAAGACCCTTCTAATTTCTATTAGTATGGACAGTATTGCTGTCATGCCTTGCAGTAGTTTGGTAGGAGGGTTGGGAAGGGGACACATAGTGAGGGAAATACATGTGCTTGGGGGAGAGATGGCCAAGAATATTGACAGGAACTTTATTGGCCTCTGGGCAGTAGTTGATGGGGTGAATCCTGCTTTCAGAGCATTAAGGGGTGTTGTAGATAAAAGAGGGTACTTTTTATCAATGAAAAATGTTCTTGAAAATCAGGAGATGCTTGATTTGAAGCAAGGACTGGTTGTGGATATAAAGAGAGCCAAGAGACGGTATGTAGTAAGCAATAGCGATGGAACTTCTTATGGCTGTAAAAGCCTGGTTCTAGCTCCTGGAACTTTCTTAAGAGGTATTATCTTCTGGGGTAAAAATAAGATAGAAGCAGGGAGATATGGTGAGATTTGCTCAAAGAGGCTTTCTTTGAGCCTTGAAAAAATGGGTTTTAGATTTGGTAGGCTGTGGGTGGATACTGCTCCGAGGATAGACAGAAAGACCATAGATTTAGACAGAGTAGAAATTGTACGTTATGATGAAAATCCAAACATGTTTTCATTTGGAGATAAATATGATGGAAGAAATCAAATAGAAACCTATTTCACCTATATGGATAGGAATTGTGTTAATTGTATCTCTAAATATCTCTCGGAAGCCCCTATTTATGGGTGGCTTCGGAACCAAGGGGAAGGTAGACATCTTTCATCTATTGAAAGCAGGGTATTAAACTTTAACGATAGAAAAAGGTACAAAATTTATATGTTACCTGAGGGGAAGAATACAAATGAAGTATATCTCCAGGGCCTTGCTACGACCTTCTCTGAAGAACTTCAGAGTGAGATAATACGAAGAATAAAGGGGTTGGAAAACGCAGTAATAACCCGACCTGGCTATGGAGTGGAGTATGATTATTTGCTTCCATTCCAGATTGATAACACACTGGAAAGCAGGGAACACAAAGGCATTTTCTTTGCTGGCCAGATAAATGGCAGTGTGGGTTATGAAGAGGCAGCAGCCCAGGGTGTGGTTGCAGGGATAAATGCGGCAAGAAGAGCAAAAAATTTGGAGGCTATTTTCATAAAAAGAGAAGAGGGGTACATAGGAGTATTGATTGACGATATTGTAGCGAAGGGAGTATATAAGAGGCCTTACAGAATAGCAGTTTCTAAAAACGAGTATAGACTTTTGCATAGATTTGACAATGCTGATATAAGAATGCTTGAGACTTTGAAGCTATTGCAAAATGTTTCACGTGAAACATAAGGATTGTTCTATTAATATTTAATGCTATATTTAATACCAGTTTATTACTATTTTCCAAGCATCCTTTTAAGCAGGGGGTCCGATAGCATATCATGCTAGAATTTTATTTTAATAGAAATGAATTTGAAAGAGAATTCGATGTGATAGTTGTAGGGGCAGGCCATGCAGGTTGTGAAGCTGCACTTGCTTGTGCAAGACTTGGACTCAGAACCCTTGTTCTGACCATAAATCTCGACAAAATCGCACTCATGCCCTGCAATCCTGCTATTGGGGGAGTGGGAAAAAGTCAGTTAGTAAGAGACCTGGATGCCCTTGGTGGGCAAATGGCTAGGACCGCAGACAATACTTTAATCCAGATTAAGGTGTTGAATAGAAGCAAAGGCCCTGCTGTTCAGGCGCTTAGAGCTCAGATAGATAAAAAAGAGTACGAGACCCAGATGAAAAAAATTTTGGAAAATACTGAAAAGTTGATTTTACGACAGGGAATAGTGAGAAAGATTCTGGTGAAGGGTTGTAGAGCAATAGGAGTTGAGATCGAAGGCGGTCTTAAGTTTTTCTCTAAGGCTGTTATAGTAACCTCAGGCACCTTCCTTAGGGGGAGAATTATAATAGGGAAGAAAGACTACCATGCAGGAAGGATGGGGGAATATCCAGCCATGTCTCTTACTGGATGTTTGAAGAACCTTGGATTTATAATAGATAGGTTCCAGACTGCGACACCTCCCAGAGTTGATAGAAGAACTATTGATTTTACCAGGCTTATACCAGAGCCAGGGGACAGCGAACCACTGAGCTTTTCATTCTGGGATGAGGAAAAAGTCTATGACAGCATACCCAGTTACTTAACTTATACAAATGAAGAGACTCACAAAATAATAAGGGAGAATATACAGGAATCACCTATAAAATCAGGTATGGTGAATACCCATGGACCCAGGCACTGTCCCTCAATTGATAGAAAGGTTATAAACTACCCCGAGAAAAAAAGACATCCAGTTTTTGTTGAACCTGAAGGTAAAATGACAAATGAGATGTATTTACAGGGACTTACGACAAGCATGCCTGTAAAGTTTCAACAGATGATAGTAAACTCCATAGCTGGTCTGGAAAGGGCAAGAATAATAAGACCTGGTTACGCTGTGGAATATGATTATGTTATTCCAAATCAGCTAAGTCTCACACTTGAGTCAAAGATTATAGAAAATCTCTATTTTGCAGGTCAGATAAATGGCACCTCAGGTTACGAAGAAGCTGCGGCCCAGGGTTTTGTAGCTGGTGTGAATGCCGCTCTAAAAATTTTAGGAAAACCACCCCTTGTATTGACAAGGGACATGAGCTATATAGGTGTTCTGATAGACGACCTCATAACAAAGGAGCTATTTGAGCCATACAGAATGTATACCTCGAGAGCTGAATACAGACTTATTCTAAGGTCAGACAATGCAGATATAAGATTGAGCGAGCTAGGTTATAGAATAGGTCTTATAAGTGAGGAACAATACTGGAAAGTTCTGGAAAAGAAGAGAAAGCTTGAAAATCTTACTAACGAGTTTAAGAAGTACTCTATCCCTGTTAGCGATAGAGTAAATTCTCTTCTGGAGAAGATAGGTACACAAAAAATTGAGAGCTCTATTACTCTATATCAGCTTTTAAAAAGACCTGAAGTCAAAATACAGGAATTGATGAAAAATTTTTACCCAGAAAAGAACGGATACGACCCAAAGGTGCTGTCACTTGTGGAGACCCAGATAAAATATGAAGGTTATATAAATAGGCAGCTTGACGAAGCAAAAAGACTCCAGAGCATTGAGAAGTATTATATTCCCAGAGATATTGACTACTTTAGCATAAAGGGTTTAACCTATGAGGCACAGGAAAAGCTTTCCAAGGTCAGGCCAGACACTCTTGGACAGGCATCAAGAATAGCTGGAATATCTCCTGCTGATGTATCTATATTACTGGTTTATCTAAAACACAAAACCAGGGTTTAGATTTAAGAGGAATATAAAATGGTTGAGAGTTTTGATGTGGAAAGCACACTTACTTCCTTTCTGGAGAGTCTTGATGTCAATTATTCTCCTTTGCAGATCCTTTGTTTAAAAAAGTATCTGGATTTTCTATATGAAAGAAACAAGCACATTAACCTGGTAGGCTCTAAAGACAGGAAAGATATATTTATAAGACACTTCCTGGATTGTCTCTCAGTTTTGAAACTAGGAGAGGTATTCCTGGATACCCAGAAAATTATCGATGTGGGAAGTGGGGCAGGCTTGCCAGGAATATTACTTGCTATTTTTCTTCAAGACTGTGACATGTATCTTCTGGAGAAGAGATTGAAAAAGGTGAATTTTTTACATGAAGCTGTGGGCTATCTTGGCCTTAAAAATGTAAAAATTCTTAGCGGAAGAGCAGAAGATCTTGCTCATCATAAGGAACTGAGAGAAAGATTTGACCTTGTTATGGCGAGAGCTGTAGCAAGGTTTGACATTTTATGTGAATTGACAATTCCATTTTGTAAAATAGGTGGTAGAATTATATTTTATAAGAGCAGGAAAGTATTTGAAGAACTGAAAAATTATGGAGAAGTTGTGAGCACCCTTGGTGGAAAAGTTTTAGAGCTAAGAGAAGTAGAGGTACCGAGTCTGGACGAGTTCAGGGCCTTTCTTGTGATTGTTAAGATAGAAGAAACATTGAAAAAGTTTCCTCGAAGTGTTGCAAAAATGAGAAG
>JACIXO010000170.1 GCA_014360385.1 Actinomycetota bacterium
CCTTTAAAACTACAACTTTTCAAAGGAGGTTACCATATGTTTACAGGCCTAAAAAAGCAATTAGAGCTATCAGATAGCCTAATTGATAATATTTTACCAGTTGATAATGAACTTGTAAAATTAAAAAAGGTTTTAAACTGGAAATCCATAAATAAAATATACAAAGAATGCTTTCCCTCAAAGAAAGGAAGGGGATCTAAAAAAACAGATATTGCTTTAGGCCTACTTATCCTAAAACATCTCTACCAAAAATCTGACAGAGACCTAGTTAGAGATCTTAACTTAAATACATCATATATGCATTTCTGTAGCATTAGCTACGATGAAATATCTTATGCAAATAAAACAAAATCTAAAATAATCAATGCTTCAACACTTACAAAAATAAGAGCTAGGCTTGTAGCCGATAGAATAGAAAAGATAAACAAGCTTGTAACTTCAGATCTTATATCTAAAAAGATAATAGATGACAAAATCTTATTTACTGATACCACTACCTTAGAAAAAAACATAGCATATCCAACTTAAGTATCACTGCTTAAAAGAGTAATTACTGAAGCGGCTGCAGTTATCCAAAATGTAAAATATAAAAAAGATATCATACTTACAAAGACTATTGCAACTGCAAAAAAGATATCTAAGGTGTATTACTCAGCCTCTAAGAAGACAGCAAGTCTTGTAAAGAATACCGGCAAGAAACTTCTTGTTATAGCAAAAAAAGAATTAGAAAATGCAAAACTTGCAGTAAATGATATGGGCAATACTATATCAGAATTTACAAGGCATAGATTTGAAAAACTTAATACTACAGGAAAAGCCATAATATCTCAAATAGAGGCAAAACTATCTGGAGTAAAATTACCTAAAAGAATTTTATCCTATCATGAAGAAAATACTGTAGCTCTTCCTAAAGGTAGGTCTGGTAGTCCATGTGCCTTTGGCACAAAACTATCTTTATCAGTTACTTCAAATGGTTATATTACAAATCATAACCTTTATGATAAAAACATTGCAGATATTAATACCCTTAGGAGAGTAGTTAAAAAACATAGACAAACCTTTGGTAAAAAGTTTAAAGCAGTATCAGCTGATAGAGCTTACTATGACAGGCATCTTATAGAAGAAATTGAAGATAAGTATCAAATCTTATGTGCCATACCACATAAAAAAAGAAAAAATTTGTCCATGTCAGCTGCCAAAGAACTAATCTGCAGGAAACGCTCAGCTATTGAAGCAAAAATATCTGAGGGAAAAAGAATGGTAGGTCTTTCTAAATCTTATTATAAAGGGTTTAGTGGAGATAGGATATGGGCAAGCCTATCTATACTTGCATTAAACTTAAGGCAGCTTTTAAAGGATTTTGCTAAAAAACCAGATTTAATATATAAGTTTGGGTAATAAAAAAAAGAAAGAAATAAAAATAAAGTTAAGATTATTAAAATAAGCAGGGGTTTATTAAACCCTAAAAATTACTTTAAAAAATGCTGAATTATTCAGCAAGAACTAATTAAGCTTTAATACTTAACCTAACTTGTTAATAGTACATATTACTCATTACATATTAATATGTTCATTATATTTTTTTGCTCATTATATTACTAAACTGGAACGTAAATTTGCTTCAAATGTGCTGCTTTAATAACCAAACCTTTCTGGCACGTGAACCTTGCTTTGTTTTTTGATATGATTTTCATTGCTGTTAGATTTATACAGCGAAGAAAGAGATAATAAAGATAAGAGATAGTAAGGATGAGGCAATAACTAATAGGTAAAAGTTAATAAAGGTTAGAAAGCATTTCCAATTTCGTGATAGGGATGAAGATTAGTCTTAGAAGAAATAGGGCTTAAGTATTTCGAAAACACGCTAGCTTTGCCCTAGCGAGGCAAAGCTAGCTCAAATTTTAAGGCTTCGCTCTCCTCTTTCAAGAGGAACCATGCCAGCTTCGTCTTCAAACGGTTTTCGAAACATTTAAGCTCGATTCAGTTGTTTGTTTTTCATCACGGAAAAAGAAATGCTACCTTAAGGTTAATAAGAGTTGATATGGGATAATTTGGGATAAACTGGTAAGGAAAAGTTTATGAGTGAATTTTCTTCAGGTAAACTTTATGTTGGAACTTCTGGGTGGAGTTACAATCACTGGCGGGGTAGATTTTATCCGGAGAATTTACCAAATAGTAAGTGGCTTTCTTTTTATGCCAGTCATTTTAGTAGTGTTGAAGTAAACAGTAGTTTTTATCATTTACCAAAGCCTTCAGTTTTTGAGAGTTGGGCTGAGAAGACTCCAGATAATTTTATCTTTGTAGTTAAAGTTTCTCGTTATTTAACTCATATAAAAAGGCTTAAGGATAGTCTTAAGCCTTTTGAGCTATTACTGGAGGCTGCCGAAAGGCTTGGTAGTAAGCTTGGGCCATTTCTCTTTCAGTTTCCTCCCGGAATGAAGAAAGATATTGAAAGACTTGGCTCTTTTTTAGAGAGCCTTTCAGTTAATTTTGGCACAAATTATAGATATGCTTTTGAGTTTAGAGATGAGAGCTGGTTTTGTGACACTGTTTATAATGTGATCAATAATTACGGATGTGCTATCGTAATTTCAAGCTCTCCATCTTTTCCATATCATGAGGTGGTAACTGGAAATTTCTGTTATATAAGGATGCATGGGGGAACAGAGCTTTATTCTTCTAACTATTCTGAGAACGAGTTAAGAAAATTTGCTCTCATGATAAAGGAAAACCTGGATAGGGGAATAGATACATATGTCTATTTCAATAATGATGCTAACGCCTATGCCGTTTACAATGCAAAAACTCTACTAACGCTGGTTTGTTCTCCAGGATAGATTAAACTGGTATTTATTTTTTCAATGCAGGACCCCTATCTTTACACGTTAGTTTCTTTTTCGCAATAGATTAGTTTCTCGGATAAATTCTATGTAAATTTTATGTTCATCTTTCTATGTTCTATCCTTCGCCCTTTATGTTCCATAAATCCTGAGCCTTCTTCCAGTGGAACAAAAATATTGGAATGGATATCACTACTAACAAAACTCCCCTGAAAATTCCTTTAAAAGCCATGTCCTTCTCCATCTTAAGAGACGCAGAAATTTCTTCCTCTACCAGTTTGTCTATTTCTTGCTGAGAGAGATCAGGATACTGCTCTTTGTACATCGGAACCATGCTAGCTCTTGATTGGTAAGTTGTAGGTTTAGCGTAATTTATAGCGCTCTCATAGAGATTTACTAGTCCAATGATGAAAATTATAAGTGCAACAAGGCAGACCACATAGAAATAGATCTCTCTTGCATAGATTCTTCTTTGCATGAAATACCCCCTTTCAGGTTATTTTTTACTTACCTCATAGGGCTAAGCTTGATAGTATCATTATACATGTTCATACATGTTTTGGTATAATTTATTGCCAAGTCTCTTAAGTATTTTAGGTGAGTCAAAGTCTTCCAGGTAAGTTGAGCTTATTTTAATAAGATACAACCAAGATTACTTTATTTATATAATACATTCTATAAACACACTCTAACACACTCTAATACAACAGAAATCAAAGTAACGCTTTTTCAAGAAATGTGATGACTTGGTGAGGATTTTTATATATTTTCTATATGACTAAATTTTGTTCAGCTTTTATCATAGTCC
>JACIXO010000171.1 GCA_014360385.1 Actinomycetota bacterium
ACATTTCTCTATCACTTATATTTCCCATTTTCTGGAAAAATCTAAAAACAGGTAATACCTCCCAGCTGCCTCTTTTAATTTTTACATCCAGATATTCGGGTACTATCCTTCTTATATTATCATAAAACCCCCCACCAGTAATATGTGCTATCCCATGTACTCTGATATTATCTATATCTATAATTCTGCTTACAAGCTCATAATAAATTCTGGTAGGAGTTAAAAGTATATCACCCAGATACTTTTCGCCAAGCTCCCTGTAGACCTTGTTTAAATCAAGATTTTTCTCTTTTATAACTTTTCTAACTAAAGAAAACCCATTGCTGTGAATTCCTGATGAAGGCACACCTACCAGTAAGTCATTTTCTCTGACAAGGTCTTTGGTTATAATATTCTCCTTCTCCACTATTCCCACCACAAATCCTGCAATATCAATATCGTCACTCTGATACATATCAGGCATTTCAGCAGTCTCCCCTCCAATAAGAGAGGTTTTACACTGCTTACAGCTCTCCGAGATAGAGCCTACTATTATCTGGATTTTTTCAGGGTCAATTTTCCCACAAGCTATATAATCAAGGAAGAAAAGAGGCCTCGATCCGCAGCACAAAATGTCATTTACACACATAGCTACAAGATCCTGACCAATATATTTAAAGCAATTCATTTCTTTTGCAATAAGGAGCTTGGTTCCCACACCATCAGTAGAAGAAGTAAGCACCGGGTTTTTGTAGTCTTTAAGGTTTAATTCGAAAAGCCCACAAAACGATGACAAATCGCTGAGAACATTTCTAGAAAACGTAGAGGTAACAGAAGTTTTTATTAAACTAAGTGCTTTTTCCGCCCTATCAAGATCAACACCCGAAGATTTATAAGAAAGCGATTCACTTTTTTCACCATCAAACATTTGATGAAGCCTTTTCCTCTTTATCTATAGAATATTTGTCAAAAAGCAATCCTTCTGGTATTGGAACAGGATAATCTCCGTTAAAGCATGCAAAGCAAAACTTATCTTTAGGCTCTCCTATAGCCCTAACTAATCCTTCTATTGATAAGTACTTAAGGCTCTCCACATTCAAGTATTTCCTTATATCCTCAAGAGTTCTATGATTGGCAACAAACTCTTTCTTTGTAGCCATATCGATTCCATAATAGCAGGGATAAAGAAGTGGAGGTGAACTTATCCGCATATGGACTTCCCTGGCACCTGCATTATACAGAGCTTTCACTATCTGCCTTGATGTATTTCCTCTTACTATTGAATCATCAACTACAACTAATCTTTTCCCCCTTACAACTTCTTTAAGTGGATTTAGTTTCAGTCTTATACCTATTTCTCGCGCCTCTTGATGAGGTTGAATAAAGGTTCTGCCTATATATCTATTTTTAATAAATCCCTCTGCATAAGGTATCCTGGAAGCTTGAGAATATCCAATGGCAGCAGGTATTCCTGAATCAGGAACAGGAATCACAATATCCGCATCGGCTGGTGATTCCTTTGCAAGTTCCTGACCCATCTTATGCCTTACCTCAAACATATTTTTCCCATGTATGTAGCTATCTGGTCTCGCAAAATAAATAAGTTCAAAGACACACATGGAAATTCTGTCTACCGAAAGTACCATCTGGGATCTTAAACCATTCTGGTCTATTACCATTATTTCTCCAGGATCTATTTCTCGTATAAATCTAGCATCTATTATATCGAGAGCACAAGTTTCAGAAGCAATTATATAGTTTCCATCCAGGGTACCAAGAATCATGGGTCTGAATCCATGTGGATCTCTTACGCCTATAAGCTTATCCCTGGTCAATATAACTAGAGAATATGACCCCCTTAATCTTTTTACCGCATCCTTTATAGCCGCCTCTATATTGTCCTCAGTTGAACTCTCTATAAGTGAAGCAATAACTTCTGTGTCAGTTGTGGTTTCGAAAGCTATACCTTTTCCCACCTGCTCCTTTCTCAAGTCGTCGACATTTATTAGATTACCATTATGAGCAATAGCAAAGCTTTCATCCCTGAACATTCGATAAAGTGGCTGTGAGTTTTTCCAGATGTTACTACCCTTTGTCGAGTATCTGGTGTGTCCGATCCCGATATAGCCCTGAAGAGGTGCGAGACTCTGCTGATTAAAAACCTGGGAAACTAAGCCAAGATCTTTAAAAACAAGAATATTTTCTCCATCAGATACCGCAATCCCTGCACTTTCCTGACCCCTGTGTTGAAGTGCTTGAAGACCGTAAAAAATAATCTCAGCGACATTTTTCCCAGGTGCATAGATGCCAAATATTCCACACTTTTCTTTCATATTAAATCAAGGCCCCAAATATAAAGGACTTTAGCTCACCCCTCCTAACTTTCTAATAAATTTTCAAATAAATTTTCTAATAAATTTTTCTGACAAATAAGTATAAAGAGTAGAACAAAGTCATAAAAGTCAAAAGAAAAAACTAGCCTTCCGTAAACTCAATGATAATTATAGCAAATAGTAAATCAAAATAAATTTTGGTAGCATTTCTTTTTCTGTGATGTAAAAAAGTTACTGGATAAGACTTAAGTGTTAAGAAAACCGTTTGAAGGCGAAGCGGGCATGGTTCATCTCCAGATAGGAGAAGAGAGCGAAGCCTTCAAAAACCGAGCTAGCTTTGCCTCGGCGAGGCAAAGCTAGCGTGTTTTCGAAACACTTAAGACTTATTCTTTAAGACTCATCTTTGTCCCTTTCACGAAACTGGAAATGCTTCCATAAATTTTCTTATCTACTCTGAATTATCTATTCTGTATACACCACTCCCTTGCATTCTGAAACATCCGTAGCCATGGAGAGGCTATTCCATCCTCAAAATTGGGCTTAAAATCATCGGGTACCCAGGGCCATTGCCACAATAAAAAAGACCTTTCAGGATGAGGCATCATTGCAAGATGTCTTCCATCCGGAGAGCATAGCGCAGTAATCCCTAAAGGAGAACCATTAGGATTAAAAGGATATATTTCTGTTGGCAAACCCCTGTCATCAACATAAACTATTGGAGCAAGCTTCCTTGATAAAACTTCTGAGAGAATTTTTTTATCAGGAAAGTGGAGATGACCTTCCCCGTGAGCTATCCATATGCCAAGGACTGAGTTCTCCATGCCTTTTAGCATAATGGAAGGACTTTCGAGTATTTTCACGGTAACCCACCTTGATTCAAAACGTCTTGATGGATTAGATATAAATCTTGGCTGTTTTACTTCTAGTATCCCTCTCCATGGCACCCATCCAAGTAATGCCATAAGCTGGCAGCCATTGCACACCCCTAAAGAAAGGGTATCAGGCCTGTCATAAAAAGAATCAAACATTTCTCGAAGCCTGGAATTAAACCTTATAATACCAGCCCAACCCTTGGCACTATCCAGAACATCAGCATATGAAAAGCCACCTACAAAGGCTACTGCTCTGAAATCATCAAGGGTAACTTTTTCACTCAATAGATCAGTCATTGTTACATCCCATGGCTCAAATCCTGCCATGAAAAACGCGGATGCCATCTCTCTATCTCCATTACTTCCCTCTTCACGCACAATTGCAACTTTCGGTTTCTTTACAGGTGTCTTAGAAAATACAGGTGTCTTAGAAAACAATGT